>JBLHPX010000068.1:0-5581 GCA_047624545.1 Ulvibacter sp. | reverse complement strand
TTTGGAGGTAGGGTTGATATTGAGGAGGTTGAAGAGGTTTTTGGCATAAATATTGCTGAAAATGAAGATGATGATTTTGAAACCGTCGGTGGTTTTATGTTTTTTATTTTAAAAAAAATTCCAGAAATTAGTGAGTCCTTCAAAAGAGGCGGCTTATCTTTTAAGGTTCTGGACTCTGACTCTAAGTCGATAAAACTAATAGAGGTTACAAAAATGAACAACTAAACTTAAGAGATTAAATTATACAAAATACAATAAAATTAACATGATACCAAGATATTCAAGAGAAGAGATGGCTAAAATTTGGTCCGATGAAAATAAATATAAAATTTGGCTAGATATTGAAATACACGCCGCAACCGCCATGGAGAATTTGGGACATATTCCAAAAGGAACTTCGTCGCAAATTGCCAAAAATGCCAAATTCGATGTTGATAAAATTTTAGAAATTGAAAAGGTTACTAAGCATGATGTTATTGCTTTTTTAACTAATGTTGCCGAATCAATTGGTGATGCATCTAAGTATGTTCATCTTGGCATGACTAGTTCTGACATATTGGACACTTGCCTTTCTAAGCAACTAACTGAGTCGGCTGATTTATTACTTGAAGATTTAGATAAATTATTGGCAGTCCTTAAAAAACAAGCTTTTGCACATAAAAAATCTGTCTGTGTTGGCCGCTCCCATGGTATTCACGCTGAACCAACTTCTTTTGGCTTAAAGATGGCTAGATTTTATGCAGAATTTAAAAGATCAAAGAATAGGTTACTGGCAGCCAGAGAGGAGATTGCTATTTGCGCCATCTCTGGACCAGTTGGAACTTTTGCCAATATTGATCCAAAAGTGCAAGAATTTGTGGCTGACAAGATGGGTTTAAAGGCTGAAGACATCTCAACTCAGGTAATTCCCAGAGATCGTCATGCACATTTTTTCTGCGTTTTATCAGTAATAGCATCTTCAATTGAAAATATTTCAGTTGAAATAAGGCACTTACAAAGAACTGAAGTTTTAGAGGTTGAAGAATTTTTTTCTAAAGGTCAAAAAGGATCATCCGCCATGCCTCATAAAAGAAATCCCGTGTTATCTGAGAATTTAACAGGTCTTGCTAGAATTATCAGATCTTCAGCCATTCCAATGTTGGAAAATGTTGCTCTATGGCATGAAAGAGACATTTCTCATTCTTCGGTTGAAAGAATGATGGCTCCAGACGCCTTGGTAGTTGCTGATTTCGCTTTAAATAGATTGGTGGGATTAGTTGAAAACCTAATGATCTATCCGGACAATATGATAAAAAACCTAGAAAAGTTAAATGGCCTAGTTTTCTCTGGTCAAGTTATGCTTACTCTTATTGAGGAGGCAAAAATTTCTCGTGAAGAGGCTTACAAAATTGTCCAAGAGAGCGCTATGAAGGTTTGGAGCGAGGGGAAGGATTTTTTAACCCTATTAAAACAAAACCCTTTAATTGTAGGAAAGTTAGGTGAAGAGAGGTTAGAATCCATCTTTGATTACAACTTTTATATAAAAAATACAGATGTAATTTTTGATAAGGTTTTTAGTTAAAAACAAATACTCTTAAATTTTGCTATAATGCCAGTAGAAAAAATAGAATATCTTGTAAAATTAGGTTGGTACAAATCGTTTGAGGCTCAAAAGCCAGTTGACGCCAACGGTAACCCAGAGTTTTGGCTTAATTATTCTTTTATTTCTTTTTTAGAAACAAAACTTTCAAAAGATCTTGAAATTTTTGAATATGGCTCTGGTCACTCAACTATTAAGTTTTCTAAATATTGTAAAAACATTATTTCAGTTGATAATGACTTAGGTTGGCACAATTATTTAAAAAATATACAATTACCAAATTCTACTCTAATCTTTCAAGATGATCTCGATCTTTATCCTTTAGAGATTACTAAGTTTAATAAAAAATACGATATTGTAGTGGTAGATGGCAAAAGAAGAAATGCCTGTAGTATACTAATTTTAGATTATTTAAAAGATGGTGGGGTAATAATTTTTGACAATTTAGAAAAGGGTTATCAAAAATCAGTTGATTTATTCTTAGGTAGTGGCTTTAGATTATTGGAATTTACCGGCATCGCTCCTCTAAAGAATCAAGCAACTATTACCGGGGTTTTTTATAGGGAAGGCAATGTTTTTATGATTTAGAGATAATACGGAAAGCTCTAGTTTCTATTTAAGTAAAATTATCACGTGACCAATGCCAATTATTAAATTTAACTACACATTTAACAAAAAAAATTTCTAAAAAATTAAGAATTTACTTAATAACATGCCAAGAAAAATATTAGGATATAAAGCTCCTAATCAAGTTTGGAATGAGAAGCTAAAATTAGCATCAAATTCCTTGGTTTAAAAATTATAGATTTTGTTCGAATTAGGGGTTGAATTTAGCACCTTCTATTCTTTTTAATATTGAAATCATTCTTTTGGAAATAATGTCGTTTGAGTAATTTTGATAAGAATTTTGATAAGCATTTTCTATTAATTTAGCAGTCAATTCTGGTTTTTTTTCTAGATTTTTTAATGCCTCCACAACTTTACTTGTTATATTTAATTTTTGATTAATTATTACAGCATTCTCCATATTCTTTAAAATCATTCTGGATCCATCGGTATCGCTGGCAATAATTAATTTTTGATATTTAGCGGCTTCTAAAAATACCATACCAAAAGTTTCTTCAGTGGAAAGTAAAATAAAAATATCAATTTGGTCAAAGAGTGTTTTCTGATTTACCCAACCAAGAAGCTCAATATTTTTTTCTAAATTTAGTTTTTTTATTAATTCTTTGAGTTTTTTTTCCTCTTTGCCGGCGCCCGCAATTTTTAATTTAATTTTATAGTCAAGGTCCAAAAGGGATCTAATTAATTTTATTAGAGTATCAAAATTTTTTTCTGGTGACAACCTACCCATCGAACCAAGAGTGATTATTTTTGACTTAGAAATTGTAATATTTTTGGACTTAAGTGGTTTTTCTTTGATTTCTATTGAGTTTGGTATTAAAAAATAATTTTCCTTAATAGATTTCTCCTTAATTTTTTCTAAAATTTTATCATTTACGGCAAAAATAATATCCGCCTTTAATGACCTTTTAATATTATTGCTATGATTAACGGCAATTAGTGGAATTTTTAGGAAAGTTAAGGATTTTTTTGCAATCACTATACTTCTTCCAGCATGAGAGATAACATAATTTGCTTTAAAATTTTTGATAATTTTTCTGATTTTTAGAATACAGAAAATATCATGATAGCCAAATTTATTGTCTATTTCGATAAAATTTATATTATTACTTTCTAAATCAGGAATAAAATCAGCATTGGTTTTAACGATCGTCAAAACTTGGCAATTATTTTGTTGTAACATCTTGGCATAGTTAACAAAAGATTGCTCAACTCCGCCATTTTTATCGCTTAATAATACACTAACTATTTTCATAAATTACTTTGTAAAAATACAATCCCCAAGGTGGTGCGTTTGGTCCAGATCTTGTTCTATCCTTAGCTTTAAGAATATTATTAATTTCTGCTGGATCAATATTTTTTTTAGAAAATTGGACCAAGGTTCCTACGATGTTTCGAACCATGTGATGTAAAAATGATTTGGCTGCGATTTCAATAATAATTAGATCATTTTTTTTTATAATTTTTATATAATCAATTTGACGAATTGCGTTTTCTGCCTGACATTCTGAATCTCTAAAGCTGGAAAAATCATGTTTACCAATTAGGTAGTTTGCCGTCCTTTCTATTAAATTTAAATCTAGTGAAAATGGTATATGATAGAGGCGGTTTTTGTCAATTGCTGGCGACGCTCTACGATTTAGAATTTTATACTGATAAACTCTTTGTTTAGCAGAAAAGCGAGAATGAAAGTCTTCCGGAACCTCTTCGCAATCTAAAATTGATATGTCATCAAATTTAAGAAAAAAGTTTAAAGCCATTTGAATTTTAAAAGGATCAAAACCTTCTTCTAAATCAAAATGGGCTACTTGACCAAAAGCATGAACCCCAGCATCCGTCCTACCCGAACCCATTATCTTGATATTTTTTTTGGTAAGATTCTTTAGGGAGGACTCAATTTGATCTTGGACTGTTATTGCATTCTTTTGCTTTTGCCAACCAGAATATCTAGTGCCATCATATTCTATGATTATCTTGTATCTTGGCATATATTCTTATGCCAACTACTTAAATCTTGTCCAGCTAGAATTTTCCTCCACCTTATCAAAAACATTGTCAATCAAATTTTCAGAAAAATTATCTAACTTAGTTGATAGTAAGTCCTTTATCAGACCCTTTTTTTTCTCTTTAATTTCAACAAATTCTATTTTTTTTCCAAATTTTTTCCCCATAATTTCTCTCATATTGCCAATTTCATCTATTAGTCCAATTTTCTTACTTTCGGTTCCTGACCAAAATGCTCCAGTAAATAGGGTAGAATCTGGTTTTTTAAGTTTTTTACCTCTGGCGTCTTTAACAATGCCTTTGAAATTTGCAAAAATATCTTTCTGTACTGCCTTAAGAATTTTAATATTGTCAGGATTTTCTGGTGAAAACGGATCTAGAACTGCTTTATTTTTTCCTTCGGTGTAAATCCTCCTTTCAACGCCAATTTTTTTGATAGCTTTTTCAAAGCCAAAGCTTGATGAAATAACTCCAATTGACCCAATTATTGACGAGTCATGAGCGTAGATCTCGTCACCTGCACAAAGGATAAAATATCCTCCAGAAGCAGCGACGTCTCTAGCGAAAGTAAAAACGGGAATATTTTTCTCCTTAGAGAGTTCTTTGATTCTTTGAAAAATTAATTCCGACTGCACTGGAGAACCTCCTGGTGAGTTGACATTAATGGCGACCGCTTTAAATTTTTTTTCTTTAAAAGCTTTTTCTAGTAATGGATTAACATTATCAATATTTATACCCTTATCCAGCTTGCTAACATTGCCTATTACGCCATTAAGGTTAATTACTGCAATCTTGTTATTTTTATTTGGTATTATTTTTTTAACTAAATTACACAAAAATGATGCTGGGCATTTTTTTTCTTTTTTTGCCATGATTTATTTATTAGGTTATTCGGAAATTTGCTCTACAGACTCAACCTCTGGAATGTAATGTTTTAACATATTTTCAATTCCATTTTTTAAGGTAATAGTTGAGCTGGGACATCCAGAACAGGATCCTTTGAGGGTTAAAAAGACCACTCCATTCTCAAAAGAGTGAAAGACGATATCTCCGCCATCCATTGCAACTGCAGGCCTTACTTTCATTTCAATTAATTCTTTAATTTGTTTGATTATATCATCTTCTTCTTCATCTGCAGTATCTGAATCTTTTTTGTAAAATATATCTTGTCCAGAGTTAATGAAATCCATTAAGCCGGATATGATATCAGTTTTGATACTCCCCCACTCGAAGCCACTTTTTTTTGTAATTGTTACGAAATCTTTACCTAAAAATATAGATTTTACGCCATTTATTTCAAAGATTTTCTCTGCCAATGGCGATTCTAGCTTAGCATCCTCTAGAGTTTTATATTCTGATATTTTCGTACCCGCA
>JBLHPX010000067.1:0-5599 GCA_047624545.1 Ulvibacter sp. | reverse complement strand
GTCTGGTGTATCTTCCTCAAGAAAAGGACTATCTAAATCATTGATTATATCAGAGACATCTTTTTCTAAGGAAGGGCCTTGCCTATCACCAGACTCTCCATCCAAAGTATTATCGTCAAGATTAGAAATGTTACTATCAATACCTAACTCTACACCATCTAAATCAGAAGCATCATTACCAACCACTGAACCACTTAAGTCGGGATTTCCACTGTCAACAAACTCTTCCGAAGAAGCTGGCTCCTCATTAAAAATTAAATCTGACAAAACCTCCTCATCAAGAGGTATATCTAGATCAATATCATCAATTACATCATCCTCAGCGTTAGGTACGTCTTTATTTTCATCATTTATTGCACCAGGAGTCTCGCTCTCTATGTCAATACTACCACCTAAAGACTTATCTTCCTCCTTTTCATCAACTCCAGAATCATCATCCTGATTTAAAAATGATAAATTATTATCAGATCCAGTTTTTAAAGTAGAATCACCTTCGTCACCAGACTCTGTAAATTCTAAGTCTGCAGAAGGTTGTAAATCGTCAATTTCGGACTCCCTATCCAGGTCAAAATCTTCTTGCGAATTAAAATTAGTATCTGCAGCAGGTAAGACACTCTTCTCGACACCCTCATTTTTATCCTCACTAACTGAATCACTACTCAAACCCTTATATTCATTACCAAACTCAACAAAATCCTCGGCAGGCTGAGTAGTAGTAACCTCTAAACCTGACAAATCTTCATTTATCTTTTCGGAATCTAACTCGTCAATCTGACCGAAAATATCATCTTCCTCCTTATCGGGGTCAAGTAAGCTGGCATTACCAACCTCGTCACTATTTATATCATGCGAAGATTGTTTAGTTAGAGATTCCTTAGTGCTATTGTCTTCCTCACCTACTTTAGAAGAAGAGGTGTCCTGCTTACTATCGTTAAATTGATTTTTATCTTCCGCCATATACTCATGGTCAGGATCAGTTTCAATATTTGGATTATTTTGAATTTCTTTGATTTTTGCCCTTATATTTTCTAGCACTAAACCAGTTTTATTTTGCTCACTCATATTGCAATATATATAATTTTAAGATGGATTTTGATATAAATTAAAGTTCTCGTAAAAATAACTTATATATTTGCTAAAATATTTTGATTTTTAATCATAGTTGCAGAAGGTCGCTTCAAGATTAAAAATAAAAAGATAAACATTATGGCAGCAATTGCCTCATAAGAACTAGTACCATTTTGGCTTAAATGGTACTAGTTATTTTTACAAAAACCCTTAAAAATCAATATTATTATAAGATTAATTATAAAGCCAAAAATATCAAGTATTTTTCAGCCTTAGAAGACCCTTATATAGCTAAAAAGTTTTGATTTTTAGATAAAATTTTATAATTTTACAATAAATTCTAGGATAAGATATCTAAAAAATATGGTCATACTAAGCTCCTCACAGGATCCTTAAAAACTTAGTATCAGATCGTTAACTTCTTAATATTATTAATTGCAACAACAGCGACGGATGAATCAATAACAATATTAGACTTTAATTCTAAAATAAATTTTTCATATTTATTAATATTAGATATATTTCTTTCAATCCAGCTATCAATATTTGACACATCACTCTCTTTGTTTTTGATATTAAAATTAATTATTTTCTTGGTAATTAAAGATTGATAATCAAAAATCTCGTCAATAATAGTTTTAATAGAAGTGCTATCCCAATGATTATTTATCGTAATTTCCGATACTTTATCCGACAGCCATTTTAAATGAAGTTTTGTACCTACTCTAAAATAAGTTTTAGCAACCTCCTTGTAATCAACGTCACAACCTGTCGTAATATCAACAACATCATAAATCGCAGATAAAGAGTTCAAAGAAGCCAGCTGACTTGACAGTTCTTCTGGGATAGATAAGGATAAATATTCTTTCTTTTTAGCAGAATAACATTCTATAGAATCCTCAGATAAAATATTTTTTAGATCCTGATATAAATAATTTCTAACTTTTGAAAAACTCTTTATCGAGCCTGTAATAGAAAAATCTTTATTTAGCTTTAAAAATCGAAATATCATTTGATAGATCAAACTATTTACCTCGTCAAATATTCGAACCTGCACCCCGTAAGAGACAATATTGTTTAACTGTTCAATTTTTAACCAAATAGATTTAAAATCAAAAATATCCCTAACAACAACAAAAGCAGCAACAATGTAACAAAAATCTCTATTAGTCTCTTCATATAACTGATTAACAAAAGTCAGTCCAGTTCTGTTGACAATAGCATTAACAAGTTCTGTGGCAATAATTTCCTTACGCAACCTGTGAGACTCTATGCCAGAAGCAAAACCCTCTCTCAATCTTTTTGGAAAGTAGTTCATCAATACCATCTCAAAATAATCATCATCTATTAATGAAGAGGAGATAATTTTATTATACAAATCCATCTTAACATACGCCAAGATAACAGATAATTCTGGCCTGACAAGACCCCTATTTTCTAATTTTCTTTTTTGAACTTCTTTAAAATTAGGTAAAAACTCAATTTTACGATCCAAAAAATTATTATTGGACAGTCTATTTAATAAACGGGATTGATTGTCTAATTGAGTAAGTCCAAGAGATTCTTCAATAGTAATTGCTTGAGCCTGAAGACGATTATTATTCAATACCAATTGAGCAACATCATCCGTCATTGATTCCAATAATTTACTTCTATCTTTACTAGATAAATTACCAGCCTTTATGGCTGGCATTAGTGCAATTTTAATATTTACCTCGCGATCAGAACACTCAACTCCGCCAGCATTATCAATAGCGTCGGTATTAATTTTTTTACCCATTAGAGCAAATTCTATTCTACCTCTTTGGGTAATTCCTAAATTACCTCCCTCACCTACGATGCCACACCTCAGTTCCGAAGCATTAACCCTTACTGATTCAGTTAGTTTGTCGCTAACTTCGGAGTTATTTTCATTACTAGCCTTAATATAGGTTCCAATACCACCATTCCAAAGTAAATCTACCCTACTCTTTAAGATAGAAGATATTAACTGATCAGGTGTTAAAGTATCTTCCTTTACCCCTAAAAACTTTTTAATCTCAGCTGATATAGAGATAACCTTTTGGCTTCTAGAAAAAACTCCTCCGCCATCTGAAATTAAATCAGTATCATAATCAGCCCAACTCGACCTAGGTAACTCAAAAAGCCTCTTCCTCTCCTTAAATGACACTTTAGAATCAGGATTTGGATCGATAAAAATATGTAAATGATTAAAGGCGGCTTGTAACTTAATGTTATTAGATAACAACATGCCATTTCCAAACACATCGCCCGACATGTCACCTATGCCCACAACAGTAAATTCTTCATTATCAACATTAGTACCAAGCTCCATAAAGTGCCTAGCTACAGAAACCCACGCACCTCTGGCAGTAATACCCATCTTCTTGTGATCATAACCATCTGAACCGCCTGAAGCAAAAGCATCTTGCAACCAAAAATTATATTCTTGTGAGATAGTATTGGCGATGTCAGAAAATGTTGCCGTACCCTTATCGGCAGCAACCACAAGATATGGGTCTTCGCAATCATATATTACAGTATCTTTTGGATGAATAATTTTTCCATCCACAACGTTATCCGTAATATCAAGCATACCCCTCAAGAATGTCCTGTAGCACTTGATGCCCTTTTCCAGAACCTCGTCCCTTGTTAAGCTTGACAAATCAGACTTAATAACAAACCCCCCTTTTGAACCAACAGGAATAATTTGAGCGTTTTTAGTCATCTGAGTTTTTACCAAATCTAGAACTTCATATCTAAAATCTTCCAACCTGTCAGACCACCTAAGACCACCTCTAGCAACCTTTCCTCCGCGCAGATGTATGGCCTCCATTTCGCCAGAAAATACAAATATTTCTGCAAAAGGCTTAGGAAGGGCGATGTCAATAACTTTCTTAGAGTCTATTTTAAAAGAAAGGTATTCCTTATTTTGAAAAAAATTAGTTCTAATGGTAGAGGTAATGATATTAAAAAATTTTCTTAGTACCTCATCATGATTGATGTTGGCAATTTCAGCTAACTTTCCTTCAATCTTACTAGATATGTCGTCAATATTTATACTTCTATTGTCAGTAAGATTAGGATCGAATTTATTATAAAATAGCGCTACTAGTAATTTAATAAATTCAGAATTTTGGTATAAAATATCTGAAATATATTTTTGATTATACCTTAAATTTGCCTGGTATAAATATTTATTATAAGCATTAAATAAAAATATATCTCGCCAACCTAAATTTGAAGATATAGCTAACTTATTATTGTCACTAGAATCGGTGACATTACTTAAAATCTTATTTATGATATCTTCGATATTGGTCTTGATATCACTTATTAGTTCAAATTTTGAATTCGGAACTACAATCTTATAATATTGTATAGAAAAAACCTCTTCAGGCAGGCTAATAGTGTATGTATGCTCCGATATAACATTAAAGCAAAAGCTCTCCAAAATTGGCATAATCATGGATAATGCAAATTCAGATTTTGCACTATATATTTTTAACTCTAAGAGGTTTTTATCAACTAAATTTGACTTATAGATTGAACAAAGGTTTTTACTATATTTCCTCGAATCCTCTAAATATCTTATATCATAAACGGCATTCTTACCAGAGAATCTATGCTGATAACTTAATGAAAATGATTTTTTATATAATTTATAGATTTTATTTGAATCTTTAGGATCAAAGTGATTAAAAATATTATCTCTCAAACCGTCGGACCATATTTTAGTAACTTTAATTATCCTCCCCTCTATCTTATCAATATCAACCTCGTTTATACCATTGTCAGTTTTAACGATAACATGGAGACGAGCCATGTGATGCATGGTGAAATAAGTACTATAACTATCTATATATCCACCATATTCATCCTCCAAAATACCCTGAATATTCTGCCTTGATACAGTGTTAAATAAATCTTTTGGTAAGAATATTAGACAACTAACAAAACGACTAAATTTATCATTCCTAGGGAAAAATCTAATAACAGACCTGCCAGAAATACTAACCGTCTCCATAGCAATCTTACAAAGATCATCTTCACTGATCTGAAACAACTCATCCCTTGGATATGAATCTAATACATACTTTAAATCTTTTATATTATGACCCTTTGGGGCGTAGTTAGCCCTATCAATTACATTCTTAATCTTGTTTCGAACTAAGGGGATGGTATTAGAAGGCTGGTAATATGCCGAAGATGCAAACAAACCTATTAACCTGTACTCACCACATACATTACCGTCATTATCAAATTTTTGTATCCTAATTCTTTCCGTGTATGAGTAGCGATGGATTCTGGAGGTATATTTTGACTTTAATATCTCAACAAAATATGGATCTTCTATAGAACTCTTGATTTCGTCGGCAGTCCTATTGTAAATACTAGGCACCACCTTATCATAGCTAGACCTAAGAACGCCTAAAATTTGATCATCAACCCTTTTCAAAGAGTACGTCGCGTCCTTATCTAAGACTCGATACTCTGTCACGCCAAGAAAAATAAAATTATCATCCTCAAT
>JBLHPX010000066.1:0-5615 GCA_047624545.1 Ulvibacter sp. | reverse complement strand
CTGACAAAGAAGTTGATTTTATTAAATATGAAGGTCTTTACACGTTTAGGGGTGAGGCTGGATATAGCTCTGCACAAGGAGAGTGAAAACTGAAAAATTTAATCTATTTTTAAAACAAACAGAGTCCGCACTAACTGATTATAATTTTTATTTACAGTCATTTTCAGCTATTGCGTCGATTCTAATTGCTATTTTATTTTATAAAATAATTAAATATTTTTTTCGGTCCAAATGGAAAGAGGTTGCAGAAAAAAAAAGCAGCCTCCTTAAAAATCAGACTTCTTTTGAAGATAATATTCAAAAATTATTAATTAAATATTTTACTCCCCTATTCTTACCAGCGACAATCCTAGTTGCCTTATTTTTAGGTATGACTATTTTTTCTATATTTTTTGGAGAAATAATAGTATTCCATGCCGTAATTCAGTTGGTTGCCTTATTCTTATTTTTAAGATTTATTAGAATCATCTCTGTAAGCACTTTTATTGCTAATGTTTTTGGTATTTTCTTGGTGCCAATCGTGATTTTAAATTTTATTGGCTTGTTAGATGCTGCGTCATCTTATTTAGACCAATTTACTTTAAATGTTGGGAAAGTTCATATATCTATTTATAGTATTTTACATTCTATAATTACCCTTATTACTGCATTTTGGTTTTCCCGCCTAGTATCTAAAAATATTAAATCATTTGTTAACAAGAACCGCACTATTAGGTCAACTACCAAGGGTATTCTAACTAAAGTAGTTGATATTGTTATATATTTAATAATATTTGGTATCTTAATGAAAGTTTTTGGTTTCGACATGACTACTTTCGCGGTATTTAGTGGCGCAATTGGCGTTGGTCTTGGTTTCGGATTACAGAAGATTGTTGCTAATTTTGTTGGCGGTATGATTCTTCTTTTTGAAAAATCAGTTGAAATTGGCAACGTAATTGAGCTTGAAGATGGTGCAGTTTATGGTAAAGTAGCTTATTTTGGGGGTAGGTATACCTTAATTGAAACCATGGATGGTAAGGAAATTATGGTTCCAAATGAGGACCTTATAACCAAAAAGGTTGTAAACCTGACTTATAGCAATAACAAGGCTCGAATCGAGATTGATGTTAACGTTGCTTTTGATACAGACCTTGGTAAGGTTCAGGATTTAATTGTAAATATTGCTAAAGATCACCCAAACTGCTTAAGATTTCCTGAGGCAAAATGTCATGTTTACAAATTTGATGATTACGCAATAAAACTTCGTCTATTCTTCTGGATTAGTGATGTTTCTGATGGGGTTTATGAGCCAAGAAGTGAGGTAATGGTTAAAATTTGGAATATTCTAAAAGAAAACAACATTAAAGTTCCTTACCCGAAAAGAGATATTTCTAAGTATGTTAATTAAATTATACCACATCTTACCTAATAAATATATAAGGATAAGCTTTGATATTGTGCCAATTATTAATTTTAACTAAATTTTTAAGTTGAAAGTTTTATAATTTCATGTACAGTAAAACATTACATTAATTTTCTTACTAGATGCGCGCTCTCAATGTTCATTTAAAAAATAAACAATATGGCAAAATATTTTTGAGATAAAATGCAGTAAATAACAAGAGAAATATTTATGGATCTTGGATTTTGTTACTAGATTTTAGTCAAGATTAGATGAAGCTAGATTTTTTACAGTTTTTTGTATGATATTTATAGATAAATAATGGAATTAATGGAAAATTATAAGCTGCAAGATGTTCTAGAGCTATTTAACTTACCTTTCAACGACCTCATCTTTAGGTCTGCCACCATTCACAGAAAAAATAATAACCCAAATCAGGTTCAGGTTAGTAGCCTTTTAAGCATTAAGACGGGATCTTGCCCTGAGGATTGTAAATATTGTCCACAATCATCCCATTATAATAGTGGATTAAAAAAAGAGCCTTTTATGGACCTTAAGGAAGTAGTGAGGCATGCCAAAAAAGCTAAAGATTCTGGCGCTAGTAGATTCTGTATGGGCGCGGCATGGAGAAATCTAAATGATCGTGATCTTGATCAGGTTTGCGATATGATTAAGGAGGTTAATAAATTAGGCCTTGAAAGCTGTGTTACTCTTGGTATGATTAATGGTGCCCAGGCGGAAAAATTAAAAGGTGCTGGTCTCGATTATTATAATCACAACATAGATTCTTCTGAGGAATTTTATAAAACAATCATCACGACTCGTAAATTTGAGGATCGTCTCAATACTTTAAAAAATATTGAAGATGCGAAAATTAATGTCTGTTCTGGCGGTATTGTTGGTATGGGTGAATCAAGAGAAGATAGAGCTAAAATGTTGATGATCTTAGCGTCGCTGCCAAATCCGCCAAAATCAGTGCCAATTAATATGCTAGTTAAAACTAATAATAGTCCATTAAGTGAGGTAGAGGATATTGATCATTTTGAATTTATTAAGACAATTGCGGTTGCAAGAATTTTAATGCCAACTTCTTCGGTTAGACTTTCAGCGGGTAGGAGTGAGATGAACGAACAAACGCAATCACTGTGTTTCTTAGCGGGTGCTAATTCAATCTTTTATGGTGAAAAATTATTAACAACTGAAAATCCAGAAATAAAAGAGGACAGGGATCTTTTTAAAAAATTAGGTATTCAAGCGGTTTAAAAAGTCTTTTATGCTGCCGGTTTTATAATTTAGACGTCTTGTTTTTTAGACAATTATTTGCTCCAATATGCGTATATTGTCAAAAAATTGTAAAATTTTGCTTAAAAACTAAGCTACTCCAGTTATATAAAGGTCTCTTAAGTTTTAACGCTCTCATAGAGGGTAAATTAAATAAATATGTCGTCACCAATTATTACAAAATTAGTTCAAAAGAGAGAGGAGGCAAGAATGGGTGGTGGTCAAAAAAGAATTGACATTCAGCATTCGAAGGGAAAGTTAACTGCCAGAGAAAGAGTTGAGGTTTTATTAGATCCTGGATCTTTTGAGGAGTGCGGACTTTATGTCGAGCATCGTTGTTCTGATTTTTCTATGGAGGATAAGAAGCATGCTGGTGATGGCGTAGTAACAGGTCAGGGCACAATAAATGGTCGTTTAGTATTTTTATATAGTCAAGATTTTACTGTTATGGGAGGTTCTCTTGGCGAAGCTCATGCTAAAAAGATTTGTCAAGTTATGGACAGGGCCATGAAAGTTGGGGCTCCAATTGTTGGTATTAACGACTCTGGGGGAGCTAGAATTCAAGAGGGGGTAGATTCTCTTGCTGGTTATGGTGAAATTTTTCAAAGAAATGTAGATGCTAGTGGTGTTGTACCTCAAATTTCATTGATTTTAGGTCCTTGCGCTGGTGGTGCAGTATATTCTCCAGCACTTACTGATTTTATTTTGATGGTTGAAGGGTCTTCCTACATGTTTGTAACTGGTCCGGATGTTGTAAAAACAGTGACTCACGAAATAGTTACAGCGGAAGAGCTTGGCGGTGCAAAAGTTCACGCTTCAAAAAGTGGAGTTGCCCACATAACTTTTAAAAATGATATCGAGGCTCTTTTACAAGCTAGGAGGTTAATTAATTTTTTACCAGCCTCTAATCAAACTCCTATTCCTGAGATTCCAACTGAAGATGCTCAAGACAGAGTTGATATCTCATTAAACACTTTAGTTCCTGAAAACCCAAACCAGCCTTATAATATGAAGGAGTTGGTTGAAAAAATTCTTGATGAAGGTGATTTTTATGAAATTCAGCCAAATTATGCTAATAATATTATTGTTGGTTTTGGTCGCTTAGAAGGTTCAACGGTTGGGGTGGTTGCTAATCAGCCTATGAATCTAGCAGGCTGTCTTAATATCGAAGCTTCAGCAAAAGCTGCAAGATTTATTAGATTTTGCGATGCTTTTAATATCCCCATCTTAACATTTGTTGATGTGCCAGGATTTTTGCCTGGAACTGATCAAGAGCATAATGGTATCATTAAGCATGGCGCCAAATTGCTTTACGCTTATGCCGAAGCAACTGTGCCAAAAATTACCGTTATTACCAGAAAATCTTACGGCGGAGCTTATATTGTAATGAACTCTAAACACTTAAAAGGTGATGTAAATTATGCTTGGGCTAATGCTGAGATTGCGGTTATGGGTCCAGAAGGTGCCGTGGAAATTGTTTTCAAAAAAGAAGCTTCTGATCCTGATTTAAAAAATAAAAAAATTGCAGAATATCGCGAAAAATTTGCCTCACCCTTTGTTGCCGCTTCTAGAGGCTTTATAGATGAGGTGATTAGACCCCAAAATACAAGAAAAAGAATCTGTAAATCATTACAAATTCTTAAGAATAAGAAAGAGAATAAGCCGTGGAAAAAGCATGATAATTTACCGTTGTAAATTAATTTGAAAGATTACCATTTAAAAATAAGCAATATAAAAAGATGAACTTAACTATTAATGACGTACGGATTGCTTATGATAGAATTAAAAGTCATGTAGTTAAAACTCCTATTATTACTAATCAACTCCTAAATAACGAAATTGGAGCCAATGTATTTTTTAAATTAGAAAATCTACAGAAAACTGGGTCCTTTAAAATTAGAGGTGCAACAAATAATTTACTTGCTTTTCATCAAAAAAATGGTAAGTTTCCAGACAAGATAACGACCACCAGTTCTGGTAATCACGCTATTGCTATGGCCTATCTATCAAAAAAATTTGGCATCAAGGATTCAATTATTTTTATTGACAAAGATGCGGCAAAAATAAAAATTGAAGAAAGCAGAAAATATCAATCGCAAGTTATTGTTACAGAGAGCAAGTTAGAATCTAATATTCTTGTTAACAAGAAGGTTGCTGAAGGTTATTATATGTGCAATTCTTATGGAGACGAGGATGTGATACTAGGTCAGGCAACCGCTACTTTCGAGGCTGTAAACCAAATTGACGAAGAGATTGATGCAATCTTTACTCCTTGCGGAGGAGGAGGATTAGTTTCCGGCGCTTATATTGTTGCTAGCGGACTTCCTTATAGTCCAAAAGTTTTTGCTGTTGAACCAGAAAATGCTAATGACGCTCAATTATCTGTTAGAAATAATAAAATCTATAAATTTACCAAGACTCCCAAAACTATTGCTGACGGTGCCAGAACCCTATGTATTTCTGATAAAACCTTTCCTTATGTTAAAAAGTTGGATGATATCTATACTGCAAGTGATGATGAAATTATTTTTTGGCATAAAAAATTAACTAATTTACTTAATATGAAGATTGAGCCAACTGCTGTCTTGGCTTTAGTTGGCGCTAAGAAGTTTATTGAGGAAAGTAAGAGTAGAAAAAATATTTTAGTTATATTGTCCGGTGGTAATGTTGGTCAAAATCTTTAGCTTTATACCTCTAAAGATGTTATTCTTGTCAGTTAAAATCTTTTTATGGTAGATTTTTTTAAATATCACAATGTCAACCTCCTTCTTCAGTACGATTATTTGCGCAACATGTATAGTCCCTTTGAGTAGTGTAATAGTATTTGACGAATTAAATTGCGCAACTATTAATAATATTAAGCAATTTAATTTTCAATATCGTTACATTAATATTTCAGATTTATGGTACAAATTTTACATGCACGCGCCAAGACTACGATCGCCATCAGAAA
>JBLHPX010000065.1:0-5623 GCA_047624545.1 Ulvibacter sp. | reverse complement strand
ACGATCATAGTACCAACTCTTAACCTTAACTTCCTTTTGCTTCTTCCTTTTCATTCTTAATAATTTAAGTACATTACTGAAGTCTATCAAATAAGTATTGTAACGATAAGATAAATAAAACTCACTAACTTTTTAGAAAAAATATAATTACGCTAATTTTCATCTTTAAAACAGTTTTTTTTGAAATATTTTTATTCACTTAAATCCAACTTCTTCAAGGACTCCTTCAGAACTAAGAGGAAGTAACCTGAGCAGTAAGTTGTTTGTGCCAAAAATTATTATAAAATTTAGCTAAATCATATTCCAACAATTAAACATAAATTTAATAATAAATTTCTGACCCAAACTAATTTACCTAAATGTCGTATTATAGATGAACTTTGGTATTATTACAGTAGTTTTGTTATTTATATTTTCTACTTTCTATCTTGACAAAGGCGTCATCTAACAAATCCTTTGTAAATTTATTCCTCATATCGGAAGACTCGCATGACAATAGAATAGAAAAAACTCTCTTATTGTTCTTAACTGCGGCGCTGATTAGATTAAAGCCAGATATTGATGTAAACCCAGTTTTCATACCTTCTGCACCAGGATAAGTCAACAAAACATTATTATGACTCTTAAACTTTTTATCAAAAATTTCTATCTCTTTTATACCAAAAATTTTATAATAATCAGGAAAGTCATTTTTTATGGATATAATTAATTTTTTTAAATCATAAGCAGTAGTATATTGGTCATAATCATGTAAACCAGAAGCATTTCTAAAATTTGTATTATACATTCCAAGTTCCATAGACTTATTACTCATCATCTTGGCGAATTCCCATTCACTACTTGCAACCGCCTCAGATAAGGTTACTGCAGCACCATTAAATGACTTGATAATCATGCCGTATAAAGCATCTTTAACAGTAATATTGTCGCCAATTTTTAAGTGTAGTGTCGTGACCTTGTTAATATAGGATATAGAATTTCCTCTGGCAGAAACTGTTAAAATCTGATCTAAAGATAATTGTTTATTTTCAATAGCTTCAAACGTCAAATATGCTGTCATTATCTTTACTAAGGATGCAGGAAATATCTTTTTATTAGCATCTTTCTCTCTAATATTAAGATAATCATTCTCCAAAAATACTAGCAATGTATGGGAGTCATTACAGCTATTAATGCTGTTTTCTACTTTATCATTATTAGCTAGGATGTGATCAGAATCATTAGCCACCACTGTGAAGCAGAACAATGAGATAACAACAAAAAATACACATAAAGAAAACTGACTAATTGCAAATTTTAACATAAATAAATCTAGGATTGTGTAAAATGTAGGATTAAGGAATCTGAAGAGATATTTTGATAATTGGGATTATTTCTCCACAGTTCCTGAGGATTTTTTCAACGAGTCTGTAAATAGTTCTGCGTTACAAAATCCTTGACTAAGCTATTTATTAAATTCAATTTCCAACATCATTCTTGCTCTTTTTCTTATCCCCTCCGAAGCACCTACACTATCAAATAATGCTTTAAATAAATCTTCAGATTCTTTATACTCCTTAATTTTCCAAAGATATATGGCTTCCTGTTCGATAATATGACTCTTTAAATTTGACGAACCCTCCTTAATTCTACGTATATTACCTATTATGTCATATTTTTTATCGTCTCGAAATTCCACTAAATACCTAATAGCTAATAAACCAGCATATTCCTTAAAAAAATCATCATATTCCTTGCTATTATTGATAGCTAAATATAAATCTATAGCCTTATCAAACTTACCTTCTTTGGCTAAAATTTTAGCATATTGCATTGAAGCAATAAACTTAATGCCAGAAGAATTATTCTGATCAACTAACGTTTTCAACTTGTCATTATCAACAATCTTATCTAAAAACAAACCCTGAAGTATTACGGAATATTTTTGATTAATATTTTTATTATAAAGATACTTCCCAACATAGGACGTTGCTGCTAAAATGAGTATAAATAGAATAGAAAATATTTTTACCCTATTGTTTCTATAAAAATTTAGCAGCCCCAAAGTAAAGGCTTCAATTCGAGCTTCTTTTCGAATCTGATCTAATTCACTCATTGATAATTAAATATATGATTAGTAGGATGGCTTTTTAAATTTAATAAGAGATTGTTAACTAAAAAAATAAGTAAGTCAATATGGCAAAAATAGAATCCATTACCGCAAGAGAAATTCTTGATTCCAGAGGGAATCCAACATTAGAAGCGGATGTAATTTTAGAAGATGGTGCAATTGGCAGGGCTTCAGTTCCAAGCGGCGCCTCTACCGGTAGCTTAGAAGCTTTTGAACTCAGAGATAATGACAAAAATCGTTATTTAGGACGAGGAGTCTTGAAAGCCAAAAAAAATGTTAACGAAATAATTTCTAAGGAATTAATTGGTGAATCAGTGTTTAATCAAAACAGATTAGACAACATTATGCTAAAAATTGATGGCACAAAAAATAAATCTAACCTAGGTGCTAATGCCATTTTAGCGGTATCTTTAGCAATAGCTAAAGCTGGAGCAAACTCTCTTAAATTGCCACTTTTTCAATATATTGCACAAAATATCTTAAATAATGAATTGTCAGATTTAATGCCGATTCCGATGATGAACATTTTAAACGGTGGAGAGCACGCTGACAATAAAATTGATATTCAAGAATTTATGGTAATACCAATTTCAGCAGAAACAGTTTCTGATGCCATTAGGATGGGGGCTGAAATTTTTCATAACCTAAAAATAATTCTTAAAGAATCTGGTCACAACACTAATGTTGGTGATGAAGGCGGTTTTGCTCCAAACCTAAACTCTGCCGAAGAAGCTTTAGAGTTCATTTCTAAGGCAATAATAGCTTCTGGCTACAAGATTGGAAAAGATATTGTGTTTGCGCTTGATGTTGCCTCTACTGAGTTTTATGAAAATGGCAAATATAACCTCAAAGGTGAAGGTAAAATTTTGAATTCTGAAGAGTTAATTAAATATTATCAAAATCTTTGTGATAAATATCCAATTATTTCCATTGAAGATGGAATGGCTGAAGATGATTTTGACGGCTGGAAACAAATGACCCAAATTCTAGGAGATAAAATTACCTTAGTTGGTGACGACTTATTCGTAACCAATAAAGAAATTTTACAAAAAGGTATTGATCAAAAAATGGCTAATGCAATCTTGATTAAAGTCAATCAAATTGGCACATTGACCGAAACCTTAGAAACAATTAAATTGGCCCAAGACAATAACTACAAAACAATTATTTCTCACAGATCAGGAGAGACTGAGGATAGTACTATTTCTCATATCACCATCGCTACCAATGCTGGACAAATTAAAACTGGTTCTCTATGCAGATCTGACAGAACGGCAAAATATAATGAATTAATTAGAATAGAAGAGTTTTTTTATTAAAAATTACAATTAATTAAAAAATATCTCTTATTTTTTACTTTAAAAGACTCTAGAGCAATTCCGTTACTCCTGTAATTTTTAAAATTAAATTTAAAAAATTAATTTTTAGCAATAACGCTAAAACTCGTAGCAAAAAATAATTAGATGATAAATAAAATAAATTACAAAATAGAAATTCTTGCAGGGCTAACCGTTGCACTCGCACTCGTTCCAGAAGCGGTGGCCTTCTCATTTGTTGCGGGGGTTGAGCCTCTTGTCGGTCTTTACGCCGCTTTTTTAGTTGGATTAATTACCGCAACTTTTGGTGGTAGACCGGGAATGATTTCTGGTGCAACTGGAGCTCTAGCAGTTGTTATGATTAGTTTAGTTAAGAATCATGGGGTAGAATATCTTTTTGCAACCGTAATATTGATGGGTTTAATTCAGGTTATTTTTGGATTTCTTCGATTTGGAAAATTTATTAAAATGGTGCCCTACCCTGTCATGCTTGGCTTTGTTAATGGCTTGGCTATTGTAATTTTCCTTTCGCAATTATCTCAATTTAAAATAATCGATAATTTTGGTAATGAAAATTGGATGAGCGGTAATTTATTATATACTACTTTGGGGTTGGTATTATTAACAATCGCCATCATTAAATTTTTACCAAAAATTACCAAAATAATTCCTGCACCCCTAGGAGCACTTTTGTTTATCTCTTTAGCTGTTATTTTACTCGACCTTCCTTCAAAAAATGTTGGTGATTTGGCTGATATTTCAGGATCTCTACCTGTTTTTAATATTCCGGCAATTAGCTACAATCTAGACACTCTAAAAATTATCTTACCATATTCTGTAATTTTAGCTGCTATTGGATTAATCGAATCCTTATTGACCTTAACCCTAATTGATGAAATGACTCAAACTAGAGGCAGAAATAGCAAAGAATGCGTGGCTCAAGGCGCCTCCAACATTGTTACTGGATTTTTTGGCGGTATGGGTGGTTGTGCCATGATTGGGCAAAGCATGATAAACATCAAATCTGGAGGTAGGAATAGAATATCTGGTATTGCGGCTGCCCTATTTTTACTCTTCTTTATTCTTTTTGCCTCAGATTTAATTGCAAAAATTCCAGTTGCCGCATTAACCGGGATCATGATCACCGTTGTAATTGGAACTTTTGAATGGTCTAGCTTTAGAATTATCAAAAAAATTCCAAAATCTGATGCTTTTGTATTAATTTTAGTTTCAATTGTCACGGTATTTACAGATCTAGCTATCGCCGTAATTATCGGGGTCATAGTGTCAGCCTTAAATTTTGCTTGGCACAATTCTAAAAGCCTTTATGCAGTAACCGAAAGTAAAAAAGCTAAAAAAACTTATATTCTTCATGGTAATTTATTTTTTGCATCCATTTTTACTTTTAAAAAAATATTTGATCCAAAGAATGATCCAAAAAATGTTACAATCGATTTTAAATATTCTAGAGTTTGGGATCATTCAGCTCTACAAGCAATTGACGAATTAGCTGAGAAATACATGAACTTAAAGAAAAAATTACATCTTTTACATTTAAGTGAAGATTGCAGAAATTTACTTGATAGGGGTAGTAAATTTGTTGAAAAGGATCCGAATGAAGACCCTCATTACAGAATTGTAGTTGACTACCAAACTGCAGAAAACATAGAGCGTAAAAAAAACATCGAAAAACAAGTTTAAAATGATGACAGTTTTAAAGGTTCTGAATTTTTGAAAGATATCTCAAAAAATTATTACTATTAACAGTATTTTACAGAATAAAAAAGATGTACTTACGACGAAGGAAGTAAAGGTTATTAAGGTTTCTTTACAAACTATAACTCCAAAGGATAAGAAAATTGGGAGCATAATTTAAATTGTGTCTTTCTTTAATTTCCCTTAACCTACTCTTCTCCAATTTTTGAATAAATGAACTGGATATTTTTACCAGTTCTTTTCTTCAAAGTCTTTTATTGTCCAGCTTTACAACGTTGTTCCTATCTTTAAAATAGAACCTTCTATTTTATCATAAGTCGTATTCTTAAATTCCTCCGGACTAACTCTAAATAAATCTGGCTCTAATTTATACCATTTCTCTAAAGTATAATGGCCCAAGATTTCCAGACCACTTTCTAACATTTCAATTGGACAAATTATCTGCAAATCTTACCCTTTAGTAAGATTATTTATTAACGTA
>JBLHPX010000064.1:0-5629 GCA_047624545.1 Ulvibacter sp. | reverse complement strand
TTTTGTTAATTTAACATTTCTTTCCCCACAAATTTTTTCAATTTTCGAAGTCATTGATCTTGTTTTTAATTATTAATATAATTAGGATTGTTACAATCTTTAACTTTAAGATAAATTTAATAAATTAAAACAAAATTAAATAATTATACCGATTCCTACCTTTAGAATATGAAAGTTAAAACAGATTTTTCTTTATCTTTATCATTTCGAAATCATAAAAAAGCCTTACAGCCTATTAGTATAGGGAGGGCCTTTTTTAATAATTTATGAATAAAAATATTTAAAAAAAACTGCCTTAAAGATCTCAGTTAATAATATAAATTAAATCACATATTACTACAAAATGTCAAACAAAAGAAAAATATTAGATAAACTATCTCAACACTTAACATTTGACGATGTTCTTTTAACGCCGGCATATTCTGAGATTATGCCTCATATGGCAAATACAAAAACAAAAATTACCAAAAATATTGAACTTAATATACCACTAATCTCTTCAGCAATGGACACTGTTACTGAGTCAAAATTAGCAATCGCAATGGCTCAAAATGGCGGCATTGGCTGTATTCATAAAAATCTTACGCACAAAGAGCAAATTGATGAGGTCAGAAAAGTAAAAAAAAATGAATCTAGTATCGTAATTAACCCAATTACCATAACTCCTGATAAAACCATCTCTGACGTTATTCAGATCATGTCGAAAAAAAATATATCTGGTATCCCCGTAATAGAAAGTGAAAATAACAACAAGTTAGTCGGTGTAATTACCAATCGTGATGTTAGGTTTGCAACCGATAAAAAAGATTTAGTAAGAAATTTAATGACTAGTAAAAACCTAGTTACAGCAAAAAAGAACATAACAAAAACAGAAGCCAAAAATCTACTACATCAGCATAAAATAGAGAGAATCATAATTGTTGATGATTCATATAATTGCACAGGTCTTCTGACCAATAGAGACCTTAGAAAGTCAAAAGAATTTCCTAATTCTTGTAAAGATTCACAATCAAGATTGAGAGTTGCAGCTGCAATTGGTACCGACAAGGACAGTATTAAAAGAGCTGAGGGTTTGATTGCTGTTGATGTTGATATCTTGATAGTTGATACAGCTCACGGCCATTCAAAGCCAGTTATAGATATTGTTAAATATCTTAAAAAAAATCACCCAAAAACAGACATAATCGCTGGCAATATAGCAACCAAAGAGGCTGCTTTAGCACTAATAAAGGCTGGCGTTGACGCCGTAAAGGTTGGTATTGGACCAGGGTCAATATGTACCACCAGAATTGTTACCGGTGTTGGTGTACCGCAATTCTCAGCAATTATGGACGTTGCAGAAATATGTGAAAAATATAAAATACCGTTAATATCTGATGGAGGAATAAAATTTTCTGGCGATTTAGCAAAAGCAATTGCTGCTGGTGCAAACGCGGTGATGGTTGGTAGTATCCTAGCTGGTACCGATGAATCTCCAGGAGAAATATCATTATATAAGGGTAGATCTTACAAAACATATCGTGGTATGGGGTCGATAGGAGCTATGGCTATGGGTTCTGCTGATCGATATTTCCAAAAAGAAGTTCAAGATAAAATGAAATTAGTTCCAGAAGGTGTTGAAGGTAGGGTTGCCTGCAAAGGACCAGCTAGTGACGTAATTCACCAAATGATTGGAGGGTTAAAGGCTGCTATGGGTTATACTGGTAACAAAAATATTGATGAGATGCGCAAAAATTGCCAATTTAATAAAATAAGCAATTCCGCCCTCGTAGAAAGTCACCCCCACAGTATCCAGATCACTAGTGAAACTCCAAATTATACCACCAGTTAATGCAAAACATTATTGGTGATTTTAAAATCCAGCATTTCAAGGAGACTAATAGCACCAATGATTTAGCTTTTGAATTAATCACTAATAATCAAGTCTTTGATCACCATATTATCATAGCTGATAAACAATTATCGGGAAAAGGTAGGTATGATAGAAAATGGCTATCCTTTGATGGCAACCTATACTTCTCAACCATAATTACAATTAAGGATATAGGTAATATTTACAATTATTCTTTACTAATAGCTTGTATCTTGGGAGCTACTCTTAAAAGATTTAATATTCAGACTCAATATAAATGGCCTAATGACATTATATTTCAGAATAAAAAATTAGCTGGAATATTATTGCAATCACAAATTATTAACAAAACTCATTATCTAGTTATTGGTGTCGGCCTTAACCTTGAGGATTCCCCTGATTATGCCATATCATTAAAGGAATTTAAAATAAATAAAATAGACTTTTTAAAAGAATTTACCGTTATTTTTGATGAATATTTGGCAAAATATAAAAATTTTGGATTTTTACCTATTAAAAATGAATGGAAAAATAATGCCTATAAAATAGGGGAGAAAATAAAATTATCCAACAATAAGGAGGGAGTTTTTAAGGATATCGATAATTGTGGTAATTTAATATTAGAGAGTAGTACCGGTAAAATTGAAAAGATTTTATCTGAAGATGTTTTTATTTAATACAAAAATACAATGTTAGAAAATACTAAAAACTTAACAAATAAATTATCAGAAAATAAAATTGATTATTTTTTGATTCCAAACTCTGATCAATTTTTAAATGAATATATACCGAATTCAGAAAAAAGAATTAGATTTTTAACTGGCTTTGACGGCTCAAACGCCTTTATTATTCTAAATAAAGATCAGAATTATTTCTTTACTGATTCACGCTACTTAATAGCAGCTAAAGAACAAATTGATCATAAAATATTTAAAATTATTGACATCGCTAATGAAAATCCTAGCAGCTTTCTAATAAATAATTGCCAAAATCAATTAATCACTTTTGATCCAAAGCTACATTCAGCAAAATTTATTCAAAATTTACAAAATAATAATCTAAATTTAAAATCTATTTATAATTTTTTTGACAAGAACCCAATTGACAATATTTGGAAAAATAGAGAATTTAAAAATACAGAAATATTCCTGCATCAAGAAAAATTTACTGGACAGAGTTGGAAAGAAAAACTAGAAAATCTTCATTACAACTCTGATGCCATTTTTATTACTTCACCTGAATCTTGCTCATACCTATTTAATATCCGCTCTTTTAATATTGACCATGTTCCAACCTGCCCTTCTTATGCTTTAATTTCTAAAAATAAAGATATTTTATTGTTCATAGATAACGTAAAATTAACAACAAAAGTAGAAAAATCTTTAGAAGGAGTTGAAATTACTAATTTTGATAATTTATCTCAGAAAATATCTACCTTTTGCAGTAAATATAAAATTAATAATATTCAAACAGACTTAACTCAATGTAACTATGATGTTTTTGATATTATCCAAAATAATAAATTAAATATTATTAACAAAATAGACCCAATATTATTACAAAAAGCAGTAAAAAATACCACTGAAATTAATGGAATGAAAGAGGCTCATAAGAAGGATGGCATAGCCTTAATAAAATTTCTTTATTGGATAAAAAATTATTGCAATAAATCAGAAATATCAGAAATTACAGCATCTGAAAAACTCCTAGAATTTAGATCTGACAATAAAGAATTCATCTGCCCATCTTTTGATACAATCTCAGGGTTTGCTGAAAATGGTGCCATAATTCATTACAAAGCAACAGAAAAAACCAATAAAAATTTTAACAAAAATTCTCTTTATCTCGTTGATTCTGGAGGTCAATATCAACATGGCACCACCGATGTTACTAGGACAATTGCTATTGGAAAAGCATCAGAGGACCAAAAAAGAAATTTTACCTTAGTTTTAAAAGGTCATATAGCCCTCGCCAAAGTAAAATTTCCTATAGGCACTAGAGCTGACCAATTAGATATTCTTGCAAGACAATATTTGTGGTCTGAAGGAAAAAACTATGCTCATGGCACTGGTCATGGGGTTGGTTATTTTTTAAATGTTCATGAGGGTCCCTGCTCTATCTCACCTAAGTTCAATAAATTTGCACTAGAGGAAGGTATGATATTATCCAATGAGCCTGGATTTTATATTGAAAATGAGTATGGAATTAGAGTAGAAAGTTTAATTTTGGTAAAAAAGTCTAATTTTAAAAAATATTTAGAATTTGAGACTATTACCTTGGTACCAATTGATCAAAATTTAATTGATTTCTCTTTATTAGATGAAAATGAAAAAGAATGGTTAAAAGATTATCACCAAAAAATATATACTCAATTAAGCGCTGATTTAGAAGAAAAATACAAAAACTTTCTAAAAGAAATTTTCTAAAATTGTAGATATTTTATGGGAAAGCTCTAAAAAATAAAATTATCCTCATTCATATTAAATTGAGCATGTTTCTTTTTTGTAAGCTTTGTATCTTCCTCTTTACTTAAAGCTAGTCCTCTCTAAATGCCTTATAACTAGCCTCAGTTATTGGAGCAAAAAGATATTTAAATAATGACCTCGTCCCAGTAATAATAAATGCTTGAGCTGGCATTCCTGGATAAAGAGTTATTTTTGCTTTGAGATGATTAATTTCATCTTCATCAATTTTAATTCTGGCTAAGAAATATTGCTCACCAGTTGCTTCATCTAACAAAATATCAGCAGAAACAGAAAGGACTTCGCCAGTTAATTTTGGAACCTTTTTAGCTTTAAATGCAGTCAACTGAACTTTAGCTTTAAGACCCGTCTTTACATTGTCAATATCATTAGGATTAACTCTTGCTTCAACAATTAGTTGGTCATTTTGCGGAACGATGTACATAATCTCGCTAGCTGGAGAAATTACCGCTCCTATTGAGTGATATTTTACATCGGTCACTGTTCCAGAGGTTGGTGATTTTATTATTGTTCTTTTTAAAATATCCTTAGCTGAAACTAATTGTTCAGTTAAATCTGAAACTTTTACTTCAATATCCTGAAGTTCTGCTAATATCTCATTCAAATTTTCATTTTGAAGATTAATAATTTCTAATTCAGTTTCTGAAATTGATTGCCCAGCCTTGGCAATATTAGCTTCCAATTCTCCTTTTTTACCTTTACTTGCTGCAATTTGTTTTTGAATTTCAATTAATTTATTCAATGGTGAGTTGTTATTTTTAACTAACCTTTTAGACATACTCTCTTGACGTCGAACTAGTCCCAGCTCCTCATCTGTAGCCTTTAGCTGCGAATTAATTCCCTTAATTTCATCACCTAACTGATCTATCCTCTTTTTAAGAATATCTGTCTTACTTCTAAAGCTATTTTGCCTGATTTGAAATAATTTCTCTTGAGTTAGAATTATCTTTTTAACAGCTTCATTTTCCCCCTCTTTGTCTGTTTGATATTGCTCTAAAATATTGGCAAAATTTGGCTGTTCTTTTTTATCTCTCTCCGAAACTAATCTTTCTTCAATAGCAAGCGTTGTAATAAGTTGCTTTTTTAGCATTTTATTTTGCGATCTACTTTGAATATCTTGCAAATAGATAAGTGCTTGACCAGTTACAACATTTTGACCCTCCTTAACTAAAATCTTTTCAATAATTCCACCCTCTAAATGTTGAATGGTTTTTTTATTAAAATCCAAAACAACCTGACCGGGTGCAATTGATGCTGAATTAATTGGTGCAAAAATTCCCCAAATAATAAAAAC
>JBLHPX010000063.1:0-5707 GCA_047624545.1 Ulvibacter sp. | reverse complement strand
ATGAAGAAAGCTTTAGAAGAAAAGAATCTATTGAAAGATTAGAAGGACAAAATTTATCAAATGACCTTAATAAAAATCTAACGAAAGAAGTTAAAAAAACAGCCCAAAAATAATAAAAAAAATTTACCAAAAAACCGGCCATTGTAATTGACGCTTGACAGAAAAAGAATCTTTACAAAAAATAGCTGATTTTATTGGCAAATCTAAATCTGTCTATTATCCTATAGTTAAAATAAAATGACGATCAAATGTTTAAATCTTTAGAATCTAGTATTCTATCAAATATTAATCCAATTATCCTTAAAAAAAAGAAGAAGAATTTTAACGTTCTTTACAATTTAAGAAAAAGTTGGAAAAAAATTATTGGCGATAAATATTATGACTTTTCTTGCGTTCAAGATTTAAAAATTAATCGAGATGGTGAAAAAACTCTTTATATCGAAGTTTATAATCCCACAATTTCTTTCTTACTATCTTCTGAGATTGACGATATAGCAGAAAAAATTATAATTTATTATGGCTATAAGATAATTGACAATATTAAGCTTGTGCAAAAGCCAAAAAATATAAAATTAAAGAATTTAAATATTGAAGATACTAGTTTAGAAGGAGATGAGTCGCTAAGTAACCACCTATGCAATATTGAAGATAAGGAGTTAAGGACTGTGTTACTGATGTTGGGAAAAGAAATATTGCGTCAGTAGTTTATTTTTGAAAAGTTGGCTTTTTTTGCGTATATATAAGTTTTAGATGGATCTTTCTAGGTACTTAGTTCTCTTATATATGGCATCTAAAGAGATATCTAGTTTTTCACTTTTGGATCTTGATAATTTTGATAATATTTTATTATAAAGACTTTTAGCATCTTGATAATTTTTATCTTTATCAAGCATTATAGCTAAATTATATTGATATTGAAAATTACCAGGATCTAAAAACAACGCTTTCTGCATTAAGTCAATTGCCCTTTTCGGTTTATTAATTTTTGCATAAGTTAGGGCTGATTTAGCAATTAAGCTAGCAGAATTTGGGTGCTGGGCAGATAATTTAGTTAGAAAAAATATAGCTTCCTTTGGGTTTTCTTCTATTATTATCGATAGCAGGTTGTCAACAACTTGGTCCTTATTTATTTTTTTACCAGTTTTTAGTAAGTCATAATATAAATCCTTGGCCTCAGAATATTGGTGAAGATTTTGATAAGAAAATGCTAAGCCAAATTTTGCACTATCACTAAATTTATCTTTTGCTAAAATTTCTTTATATAATTTTATAGAAACTTCATAATGTCCAATGAGGCTGGCATTATGGGCTAATTTTTTCTTTTCCTCAGAGATTGTGTCGAAGTTAGCGTCAATTGCTATAATGTCGAATTTTGACTTAAATTCTCTAGCATCTTCTTCAAAAATAGTATCTCCTCCATCATAGGTTGATTCAGTAGTAGCAACCTTATTGGTTTCCTTGTCAAAAAATAGGTGTCTTTCGATGTCGCCAATTATTTTTTGATTTGACAACGCCTCATTGGCCAGAGTTTTACTAGATATTAAAAGAAATATTGATATTGCTATGTACCATCTCATGAGAATTAATACTTAAAATGGAATATCATCATCAATGATGTCGTCAGCAGAATTTTGATCCTGACTATTATCATTGAACTTGTTACTTGTATCTGAGCTAGATTGCTTACTATCTAAAATGGATAATGTAGAATTAAAATTTTGCAATACAATTTCAGTTGTATATTTTTCAATACCAGAATTATCAGTCCATTTTCTGGTTTGTAATTGACCCTCAAGATAGATCTTTGTACCCTTTTTTAAATAACTTTTAACAATACCAACTAAACCTTGAGAAAATATTACAATTCTATGCCATTCTGCTTTACTTTTTCTTTCGCCAGTATTTTTATCTTTCCAAGATTCACTAGTTGCAAGAGAAAAGTTTGCTATTTCTCTGCCATCGGAAGTTGACCTGATCTCTGGATCATTACCTAGATTGCCGACTAAAATTACTTTATTGATTGTCATTTTAATATTGATTTTATTGATTAATTAGTGGATAAATTAATGTTAGCATAATTATGGCATCAGCAAGATAAAAATCAAGAAATATAAATTAAGTAAAGACTATGTTGGATATTAAGTGGATTAGACAAAATTCAGAAAAATTTGATCAAGCAATGAGATCTAGAGCTAATAAGGTTAGATCGGTAGAATTATTAGAAATAGATGATCAAAGGCGCAAAAAAATTGAAGAAATCCAGAATCTTCAAAATCAAAGAAATGATCTAGCTAAGAGAATTGCTATAGCTAAAAGAAGTAATCAAAATGTTGATGATTTAATGATCGCGTCCAAGGAGGTTAATACTAATCTTGGCAATAATTCTAATGAATTTGAAAATGAGTTGCAAAAAATATTGTCAGAACTTCCTAATATTCCAGAGGAAAATGTACCATTTGGTAAGGGTGAAGAAGAAAATGTTGAGATTGAAAGGTGGGGTGATATATTGAAATTTGACTTTGATCCAAAAGAACATTTTGAAATTGGCGAAAATCTAAAAATGCTTGATTTCGATCAATCTTCTATTATTTCTGGATCTAGATTTTCAACCCTATCAGCAGATTTAGCTAAATTAGAGCGTGTTTTATCAAATTTCATGATAGATATTGCTATTGAGCATGGCTATATTGAAATTTCCCCACCAAATCTAGTTCGTGACAATGCTATGTTTGGCTCAGGTCAGTTGCCAAAATTTTCTGAAGAAGCTTTTAGAACCACTAATGGCTATTGGCTTATTCCAACCGCAGAAGTATCTTTAGTTAACTTGGTGCAAGATAAAACTTTATCAGAAGAAGAATTGCCATTAAGATTTACAGCTTGTACACCATGCTTTAGAAGTGAAGCTGGTTCCGCTGGAAAAGATACGAGAGGAATGATAAGACAACATCAATTTAAAAAAGTAGAATTAATCTCTATAGTTACTGAAGAAGAATCTTTAAAGGAGCAAGAAAGAATGACTAATATTGCTACGCACATTCTGCAAAAATTAAAAATACCTTATCGCAAAATGCTTTTATGTTCGGGAGATATGGGATTTTCGGCGCAAAAAACTTATGACCTTGAGGTTTGGTTACCAGGGCAGGGCAAATATCGTGAAATTTCAAGCTGCTCTAATTGTGGAGATTTTCAATCTAGGAGAATGAATGCTAAATATCGTAGCCCAAATTCTAAAAAACCAATCTTTGTCCATACGTTGAATGGCTCGTCTTTGGCGGTTGGTAGGACGATTGTTGCTATTTTAGAAAATTATCAAAATCAGGATGGTTCAGTAAGGGTGCCAGAAATATTGGTAGAGGCGATGGGAAAAGTTATTATCAAGACTTAAGATATCTTTTTGAAATTGAGAACTGAATTCGTACAAAACTCTCTCTGAAAATGTGGGAGTCGAGGAGTGTAACGATTTAGTGGAGTAAGAAAGTAAACTCAGTTTTATCTGTTAAATTTAGACCGAGTATGTTTTTTCGCCTCACCATAATTGCTTCGTAATTCTAATTCCCCTGAGCATAGGTAATTGGTATTATGTAAGAAATTTAATTCTTTTTAAAACCTCATCTTTCTCTAAAATATTAATAACATCAAAGATTCCGCCGGCAGATTTCGATGAAAATGTTAAGATAATTCTTATCGCAGGTCCAAAATCCTTAATTTTTAGATTATTTTCCTGACAAAAATTATTTAATCTGGATTTAATTTCTTCTAAATTCCAATTATCAATTTTTTCTAAGACATTCTTTATTAAAGGCACTAAATCTTTTTTATTCTTAACTTTCTCTAAATCATTTTCAGAGATTTCTTTTCGATAATTATCGATATATATTTTTGCTGGCTCAGTAAGATCTGGCATTTTGACCGCCTTTTCTTTGATAAATTTTAAGGCTTTAATAATTTTCTCTTGACTATCCTTATTAACATCGCCGAGTTCGTTTTTTATTAAATCAAATAATTGGGCTTCTGTTTTGTTTTTGAGATAATATTTATTAATATTATCTAATTTTGCAAAATCAAACCTAGAGGGTGATTTTCCAATATTTTTTAAGTTAAATAATTTTTGGGCGTCAGTATCGTTAATAATATCTATGTCTTGATATGACCAACCAAGTTTTAGGAGGTAATTTCTCATTGCTTCTGGTAAATAACCCATATCCTCATAAGACAAGATATTGGTAGCGCCATGTCTTTTGGACATTTTGGCACCATCAGAGCCGTGAATAAGTGGAATATGAGCAAATTCTGGCAATGTTAAATCTAAAGAGTCGTAAATTAATTTTTGAGCAAATGAATTGGTCAAATGATCATCTCCGCGAATAATATGGGATATCTTCATATCAAAATCATCAATAACTACTGATAAATTGTAGGTTGGGGTACCGTCTTCCCGTAAAATAATAAAATCACTAACCTCTTCATTAGCAATTTTTACCTCTCCTTGAATTAGATCTTTAATAATTGAAAACCCATTTTTCTCTGATCTAATTCTTACAACCGGCTTATTCAGAGGTTTTTCTTCATATTCGCTCCATATTTTATCACGATAGGGGCTTTGAAAGCGAAAATACCTACCTTCTTTTTGTGCTTTTTGCCGCTTTTCTTCTAACTCTTCTTTTGTAGTATAGCAATAATAAGCTTTATTTAAGTCTAATAATTTTTCTACTGCCCTTTGATGATTTTTAATATTTTGTGATTGAAAAATAATTTCTTCATCAAAATTTAACTCAAGCCATTTTAATCCATTTAAGATTATGTCTATCGCTTCTTGGTTGGATCTTTTTTTATCGGTATCTTCAATTCTAAGAAGAAATTTACCATTATTATTTTTGCTAAAAAGATAATTGAAGAGCGCGGTTCTGGCACCTCCAATATGCAGATCACCAGTTGGTGAGGGGGCGAATCTAGTTCTAATTTCTGTCATTATTTAATTTTCTTTTTTAAATTATCTAAAATTACTTTACTAACCCTCAGAAACTTCTAAAATCATATTACTAGGTTTTTCAGGGACTCCTTTGGGTTCTTTAATATTTTATCATAGACTTCTTAGTGCTGAGGTTGATATTATCTGTTAAATCATTTTTCTGTCAACTTTTTAATAAATTTAGTTTGAAATTAGGTTTTGATAATTTATATTTCTAAGTTGAGTATTATTTTCTTATAATTTTTATAAATGACTGAAGATAGATCTTATAGTAGTAACACAGATTCTTTTGACATAGGTCAGCAACTCCTAAAGGAGAAGGTTATATCTAGTGATCAATTAGAAATTGTTAAAAAAGAGCAGGAAAGATTAAAAAATACCAAAACTATAGGCGCCATCTTGGTAGCTATGGGCTTTATAACTGAAAAAGCTCTTGGTGAAGTCCTTAATCAGGCAACTGGCGTTAAGAAGTTTGATCTTAAATCCTGCATTATTGATCCTGATTTGATAAAGGTGATACCAAAATCTGTTTGCGTTAACAATAATCTTATTCCCTTATTTCTTGATCAAAAAAATGTCACAATTGCCATGTCTGATGTCTTTGATATCGTTGGTATGGATAGGGTTAAAAAATTATTTCCTTCTGATCATCGTATTAAGCCGGTATACGCCCCAACTGCCGATATTTTAAGTAATATCGATCAATATTATGATTACGAAATGTCAATTGATGGCATT
>JBLHPX010000062.1:0-5725 GCA_047624545.1 Ulvibacter sp. | reverse complement strand
AAAATGTGGAGAAAAGACCGAAGGTTCCATGGCGGCAATTTTAAATACTGACTATGATGTGGTTAAAGAGATAACTTTAGAAGTTGCTTCTGGGTCTGAAGTTTGTCAGATTGCTAATGATAATTCCGTCGGTCAAATTATTATTAGCGGGTCTATTTTAGCGATTGATAATGCAATTAAGATTGCTAAAGAGAGAGGTATCAGAAGGGCTATTAAATTACCAGTGAGCGGAGCTTTTCATTCTCAGTTAATGTTTAATGCTAAAAAAGATATGGAGGAGATATTATCGGATATCACGATAAAGACGCCGGAGATTAAATTTATCAATAATGTTGATGCTAATTTTTCTGAGGATTCAGATCATATAAAAAAATCTTTAGTAAGTCAGGTTACTGGCCAAGTTAGGTGGAGAGAGACGATATTATTGATGGAAAGTAATGGAATTGAAAATATTGTTGAGATTGGGTCTGGAAAAGTATTAACAGGCCTAACTTCCAGAACTTGTAAAAACATTAACACTAAATCGATTCAAAATATCAAAGATATAGAAGGATTAGTAGTATAATGACTCAACTATCATTTAATTTTGATGTTAATGGTCAAAATATTGACGATGAACTAACAATATGCCATTCAAATTTAAAAATTTTTCATTTTCTTGATCAATATCGCTTTAAAGATGACGCTCTACCAAATATTGCCTGTCTGATAGGTGGTAAAAATTCTGGAAAAACTTCCTTCATCAATCTTTGGCGACTCAATTTTAATGCTAAAGATGTTTCTAATGTTTTGGTCTCAGAATTAAATAATATCATTGATCAGGGTATGTTTTATTACTTAGATGATGTCTGTAAGGGGGTGGGTCAGGAATTTTTATTTCACTTAATTAACATAATCAAAGAAAAAGAGGCTTTTCTATTATTTTCCAGTTCAAAAAAGCTAGCTGATCTCAGTTGGAGCTTAGAAGATGTTAAGTCTAGAATTAAAAACATACATCAGTTAGAAATTGAAAATCCTGATGATGATTTGGTAAAGATTCTATTAACTAAGTATTTTTCCAAACGACAGTTAAAGATTAATTCAAAAATTATAGATTACATATCATCTAATATAAAAAGAGATTTTGACGATATTTTTAGAGTTGCCAATTTAATCGAAGAGAGTTGTTTTGCGAGGAGTAGAAAAATAACTATCCCATTTTTGAAGAAGGTTTTAAATATCTAAATACCAAGATATTTTAAGATTAAGATTTTCAAAAAACGACCGCCCTGTGTTAATAGGGTGCAAGGATTTTTGATGATTTAGGGATAAAAAGATAAAGAAAAAATCTGTTTTAACTTGTGTATCTTAAAGATGGAAAATGATATAATACTAATAACATTTTCAGTTTATCATTGCAATTAAACACAATATTGATTATGATTGTTTCAAAAATTTTAGAAACTTATTAATAAATTATGACAAGAAAAATAGCAATTGTTGGCGCGACAGGTAATGTTGGAAGAGAAATTATATCAATCTTATCGGAAAGGAATTTTCCGGCAGATGAAGTTGTGGCTTTAGCTTCAGAGAGGTCTGTTGGTAAAAAAGTTACTTATGGTGACAAAACTCTAATAGTCGAAAATCTTGATAAGTATGATTTTACTGGCACTAAAATTGCTCTTTTTTCTCCAGGTGGTGCCGCTTCTTCAAAATATGCTCCAATTGCAGCAAAAGCTGGCTGTGTTGTTATTGATAATAGCTCTTTTTTTAGAGTTCATGATGACGTTCCGTTAATAGTTCCAGAAGTCAATCCTGACTCTTTAGGTGATTATAAAAAATCTAACATCATTGCTAATCCAAATTGTTCAACAATTCAGATGGTTGTCGCTTTAAAACCTCTTCATGATATTGCTCAAATTAAAAGAATTATAGTTGCAACCTACCAATCAACTTCTGGCGCTGGTAAAGACGCTATGGACGAGTTGTTTGATTCAACTAAAAAGGTTTACCAAAATCAAAATGTTGCTCCCAAAAATTTTCCAAAAAGAATTGCTTTTAATGTAATACCTCATATTGACATATTTATGTCAGATGGCGCAACTAAGGAGGAGTGGAAAATGAAAGTTGAGACTAAGAAAATTATGGGCGATGATATCGAAATTAATGCAACTTGCGTAAGAGTTCCGACCTTTGTTTCTCATGGCGAAGCAATTACCGTTGAATTTAAAAATAAAATTTCAGTAAAACAGGCAAGAGATGCCTTAGAAAATGCTGAAGGTGTTTTGGTAGTAGATAGGCCTGAGGAAAATATTTATGCCACTCCTATCGAAACAGCTGCTCAGGATCCGGTTTATGTCTCTAGGATTAGGAAGGATGATACTGTTGAACATGGCCTAAATATTTGGGTTTGCGCAGATAATCTTAGAAAGGGTGCGGCACTCAATGCAGTTCAAATTGCTGAATTGTTGGTTCAAAAGCATGGTTTATAAAAACTTAGCTTTCATCAGTATAATCTTTATTTTCTGTTCTTCATGTACGTTGCCAAAGGGATGGAATGATTGGACATTATCGCGTCCATTCTGGGGTATGAGAAATTTACCTTCGACAGATACAGATTATGGTCGCGGATTTGAGCATGGCTGTCAACATGGAATGAGAATTACTTCTAAAGGTATGTTGGCAGAAACAATCGGTACCACATTAAATACTAAAGACTTAATAAATAATGAGAAATTTGCCTTGGGATATTATGATGGTTATGAGCAATGTACTTATATACAGGATTGGGATGTGGTATAATACTAATTACCATCTATAGATAGCATGAGCTAGATTTATCTTTTAAGTCCACAATTACCAAAAAGCCTCACATCAAAGCTCATCTATAATATAACATTTAGGTAAACTGACTTGGCTCAGAAATTTATTATTAAATTTATGCTTAATATCGGAATATATTTAGCTAAATTTTATGATAATTTTTGGCCAAAAATAAGAAGCATAAATGTTGCATTATAGATGAACTTTGGTATAATACCAATCCTCACCTTTATCAATCCTTAAATCCTCTTTTTTAATGAAAAAAAAATCTGAATTATTAATACCAGCGGGTTCTCTAGATCGCATGAAGACTGCAATTCTTTATGGCGCTGATGCCGTATATTGTGGCACTCCAGATATGTCGCTTCGTACTAAAAGCTCATTCTCTCTTGAAGATCTTGTTGAGGGTATAAAATACGCTCATGATCATGGTAAGAAAGTTTACCTCACCTTAAATTTATTTTCTCATAATAAGGATATTGAAAAATTACCACAATATATTGAAACTGTTGATAAATTAAAGCCGGATGGTCTAATAGTTGCTGATCCAGGTATTTTTAATTATGTAAAAAAACACGCACCTGATTTAGAGCTTCATATCTCAACTCAAGCAAATATCTGCTCTTCTCTGTCAGTTGATTTTTGGGAAGAGCAGGGCGCATCTTTGGTTGTTTTGGCGAGGGAAGTTAGTTTTGATGAATTAAAACAAATCAGAAAAGATTGTCCAGACATCAAGATAGAGACTTTTGTTCACGGATCAATGTGCATGACTTATTCTGGCAGATGCCTACTTTCTAACTTTATGTCAGAAAGGGGTGCAAATCAAGGGAGTTGTGCCCATAGTTGCCGCTGGAGTTATAAATTAAAGATAAAACTCAAAGATAATAGTGAAGAAACTATTGAAATTAATGATCAAAATAAAGATTTATTTAATTTTTTCTTAGAAGAGGAGATTCGTCCAGGTGAGTTGATGCCTTTTGAGGAGGATATGCACGGATCTTACATTCTTAATGCTAAAGACCTTTGTTTAATGCCAAAATTAGATCAATATTTAGAAATTGGCATCGATTCTTTAAAGGTTGAGGGTAGAAATAAAAGTGAGTTTTATGCCGGATCAGTTGCTAGAATTTATCGTTTGGCAATTGATGATTATTATAAAAATCCTACAAATTGGGATTATCAAAAATACATGCCTGAATTGGATGCCATCTCTAATCGCGGTTACAGTTTGGCCTTTCATGATGGTAGATTAACCAATCTAGCTCATGATTATGATAGCACAAAATCATCCTCTGTTCATGAATATATTGCTAGGGTAAGATGTTGGGAAGGTAATGACATAATTATCGATATTAAAAATCATCTTGTTGCTGGCGATGTCTTGGAATTTATGAGCCCATATCGTTCAGAAGTTATTTTACTTCGAATTTATGAGTTTAAGAATGCTAAAACTGGAGTTATTACTGATGTCGTTAATCAGAGTCAAAAAAATGAAGGCGTTAGGTTGATTTCTGCCATATTTCACGAAGAAGATCTTGTCGAGCTTAAGAGGTTGCTACCAGAATTGACATTAATTAGAAAAGATAAAAACCTTAATCTTGTTGAAGAAAGTAGAAAATTATTACATAAGGCAGCTCAAAAATTAGAAATTAACGATAAGAATCAGCATATTTATCAAAAAAAGAAGGATAAATATCTAGATAATAAGCAAAATGATGCAGATTCATCAAAAACCATTGTAAAAGTTGCTAAGATTGGTATGGATGGTTGTTGCGGTAAAGGTTGCAATGGTTGTTTAATTTTTTGGAATGACGATAAGTATAAATCTGCTAGAGAATTAATGAAAAAAAAGAAAATTGGTGAAATGTTATAAATGTTGGGGCGAGGATATTAAAAATTTTGTGTAAATAACTAGTTGGAAATGAATCTATGCGTTGACAAAAGAGGGGCAAAGAAGTGGAGTAACTCCATATTAACACTCAGAGAGTCCAATTTCATAAGGAAAGCAATAATAGACAAAACTCCAGAACAACTAAGCTTCTCATCCATGTTATGGACAAGGAGAGATGTAAGGGATTTGGTAAAGAGAAGATATTCCAAGAGAATATCCTTCTCAACAGTATCTCTGTATCTATCAAGATGGGGAATGACATGGCAAAAGCCTAAATTACGATCATATAGACAAAATCCAGAAAAAATTCAGCATTGGATCGAAAATGAATATCCAATAATAGAGAGTAGAGTAAAGAAAGAAAAAGCATCTATACATTGGGGAGGTGAAACTGGTGTAAGATCAAAAGATCAAATTGAAAAAGGATATTCACCTATAGGAATAACGCCAATATTATATATGTCAGGAAGTAGGTTTGGAGTCAATATGGTATCATCTATAACAAATAAAGGAGAGGCTAGATTTATGCTATTTGAAGGATCTATGAACGCCACGCGATTCATAGAGTTTTTAAGGCGACTGATGAAGAGTCAAAACAAAAAGATATTTCTTATATTAGATAACTCAAGGGTGCATCACGCATTATTAGTGCAAAAATGGACAAATAAGCATAAGGAAAAAATAGAATTATTTTCCCTTCCTCCATATTGTCCAGAATATAACCCAGATGAACTATTGAACAATACACTAAAAAACAGACTTAAAAACATTAGCAAAGCGCAAAATGTAGAAAGCCTTATAAAACTCTGTATCAACGATCATGAAATCACTACAAAACACCCCAAAGATTATCAAATCATTTTTCCATGTAGAGACAACTAAGTACGCAGCATAAGAGTTGAATATCTTAACTGTTAGGTATTATGTTGGGGGATTAATATAATGTGTATAGAGATTTATCAGTTTGAATTATTACTAATAAAAATGAATCAACAAGAGTTAATAGCAAAATTAAAAGATCTTGCTCATGAG
>JBLHPX010000061.1:0-5735 GCA_047624545.1 Ulvibacter sp. | reverse complement strand
CCCCATATTTAAAGTTAAATGAGTTATTTTCATTAATTTCAATATCAAAATCTTGATCAAAATGCTTCAAAACATTGTCGATTACTAAAGACCTAATCTCAATTGCCTTACCAGCATCTAATGCCTGCGGCCCAATAATCGCAGGAATATTTGTGCGCATAATATGAGATTTTTCACTAGCAATAGCGTAGATCGTTTGTCCTAAAAATTTTTCATGATCAAAGGAAATTGGCGTAATAATACTTAATATCTTGTCATCAATAGCATTGGTTGGATCAATTCTGCCTCCCATTCCAGCCTCTATGAAACAAATATCAGCATCATTCCTTGAAAAAGTCAAAATTGCAGCAATTATCATTGCCTCTGAAAATGTTAGGTTGATGTTGCCTGAGCTTAAGCGAACTTCTTCTAGGATTTGATAAAGATAATCATCAGAAATTTCTTCACCAGCAATTATAATCCTCTCATTACAACGATGAATATGAGGCGACATATGAGCATGAATTTTATAATTTGCAGAAGTAAATATTCCTTGTAAAAAGCTAATAGTGGAAGCTTTACCATTAGTACCTGCCACATGAATAATAGGAGGTAAAGATTTTTCAGGGTTACCTAAATTATCCAGAATTCTTTTAATATCAGAAAGATCATCTCTATTACAACTTATCAGGGGCGACTTTGGCCAATGCGGCATCAATACCATCTCTATCTTTTTTCGGCCAATTTAGGTAGTAACTTTTGCAAATCTTCTTGCGGATTACTAGAAAATATTAAAGTATTAGAATCGGACTTTGAGGCGTCTCTAATTGTGTCTCTGTAATCAATTCCTGCCAAAAATTCCAATACAGCATTAGGGTTTATATCCTTCCCTTCAAACTCTCCTAAAGCATCAACAATACCCTGACTTATAACCTTTCTTTGAATCGCGTAAGATTCAGCCTTCAACTCTAAACTTTTTGCCTCAGCCTCAGCTTCGCCAATTAAAAGAACTTTTCTAGACTCAGCTTTATTTCTTGACGACTCCAACTCTCTCTTAGATGCGATAACTCCATTATAAGCATCTTGCACCTCAGAGGAAGGTTCCGGCTCATCTACCAAAACGTCAACAATTTGATAACCAAAATCTGCGATTTTCTTCCCCAAGGCACTTTTAACGCCTTCAGCAATTTCAGTTTTCTTGGTATAAATATCTTCAAAAGTTAAGCTTGCAGCATTTGACCTGACAATATTCAAAATAAAAGAATCGATCTGAGTAATTGGATCATCTAATTGATAGAACGACTCCTCAACTTTTTCCTCAATAACTTTAATTTGCATCTTAACAGGAAGCTTAATAAAGGCGTTATCTTTAGTTTTAATGCCCAAAACATGCTCTGATTGCATAATCCTTAAATTTGCAACTTCTGCAATAACACTTATCGGGGCAGGTAATTTAAAATTTAAACCTGGATGTGCCAAGCCAACAAATTTACCAAATCTTTCAACGATAGCAATCGTCTGCTGATCAACAACAAATATAATGCCAGAGACAAATAAAAATACCACAAAGGCGATAATCACAACTAAACTTATTAAAATCTGTTCCATCTTTAAATTTATTAGAATTATGTATTACTATTAAAAATATTATATAGATAGTTTATTTACAAGTATTAGATTAAAACAAAACCGCTGAAGAACCTAGAATGATCGTATGTTTTTATATAGTTTCTTAAGTTATCACATAAACTTATAAAAATTTTATTGATAAATAATATATCATGCTTTACCATCTGCTGCTTTACTTTGTAAATTATAAGATATTTATATGAACTATTACGAGATTATCCTTTTAATGAGAAAAGATTTAACTGCTGAAAACATAGATTTGCTATTTGAAGATATTAAAAAAATATCAGATACTGGCGGTGGACAGATTACTGTTAGAGAGTATTGGGGCTTAAGAACTCTTGCATACAAAATCAACAAAAGCTCTAAAGCTCATTATGTGTTGTTAAAAATTAAATCTGACATCAAAGCTGTAAAAGAAATTGAAAAATTTGCTAAATATAATGAAGATATCGTTAGAAACAAAATTTTTAGATCAAACGACAGTACCGAGAATTCCCGCCTATTTGTTTCGGTCAAAGCTTCTGATGCAAAAGGAAGTAGAAAGGAGACAGACTTAGACGCAAAAATAACAGCAATCAATATCGCAAGTTAAATTGAATATGATAGATAAAAAAAACGAAGATAATTTTTTAAGAATCTCTTTAATTAATCAAAATGTAAGATTAAAAAAAAGAAAATCTTGCCCTTTAGCAAACATTCCCGACGAAGAAATTAATTATAAAAATATCGATCTGATATCAAAATTCATTTCTGAAAGAGGAAAGATGTTATCAACTAGAATAACCGCCGTCAGTAGAAGAAAGCAAAAAAGACTCGCTGCAGCAATTAAAAATGCTCGCCAGTTAGCTTTGCTATCTCCCGTAAAGAAAATTAATGTTGAATAATTAAAGATATGCAAGTAATTCTAACCTCAAAAATAAAAAATCTTGGTGACATCGGTAATATCGTAGAAGTAAAGCCAGGTTATGCAAAAAATTTTTTATTTCCCAGGAAAAAAGCTATATATAATTCAAGTACCAACCTAAAAACCTTTGAATTAAAAAAAGGTGACATCGAAAAAGGAGAAAAAGAATTATTATCTCTTGCTACCGAGAATAGAAAAAAATTCAACAACAAAGAGATTGTAGTAATTGAAAACGCCTCTGATGATGGAAGATTGTACGGCTCAGTAAATGCCTCTACCATTATATCTAAATTAAACGATCTTACCGGCCTATCGCTAACTAAATCAGACATAAGGATTGAAAAACCAATTAAAGAAATTGGCATATATGACATGAAAGCCAGTCTTTACAGTGACATTTCTATCAATATATCTCTAATAGTAACTAGAAATGAGCTAGAAATCAAAACGTTAAGAGAGGCTTTAATAACCAACAACAAATTAGATAATCAACCTAAAGAAGAAGAGGAAGAGGAAGAGATCAGTCAAAACTAAATTAACTGATTTTTACCTGGTATGACACAATATACCACTCCCTACGAGAACCTTTTGAAAAACCTGGAATAGTCATATTTTTAAACTACGCAGGGTAGAGATATAACCTCCAAATTACATTGACAGGATTTTCAGAGACTTCCTTTAGTTTTATAATTTACGTTGAATTTTGGAGGGGATTTAGGGATCAGATACCTTATTATCCATTAATCTTTTCACTATTTTGTTTTTTATCGGTAAAAAAATAAAATATTGAAGGTAAAAACTATCAACCGTTTATCTAATTGATAAACATTTATAGCAACTCAAAATCTTGTCAAAAAATACTAGATTTTGAGTTATAACGACATCCATCTTTACATATTATGATGGATGATTTAAATTTTAAGATACTTTTTTCTTAAAAGGGGCGTCTGGAGTGGAGATATCCATAGAGATTTTTTATTCTTTTAAATTGAGAAGTGCAGTTTACTTAAAGTAAATTAGTATCACAAAGTTAAAGAATGGAACGATATCAAAGGAAGATTTTAGATTTCAAGCAACCCCTTAAAAGATGAATTATATACCATAATACAAAGATGGATCTTGGTATTACCATGAGTATAAACATTATTATCTGGCGAAGTAGCTCAGTTGGTAGAGCAGCGGGATCATAATCCGTTGGTCGGGGGTTCAAATCCCTCCTTCGCTACCACAATCTAAAATTCTTAAATCATCGATAATGCCAATCCCTATCTTTATGTATATGGAGGGTGATTTGAATTTTAAAATAAAGCTGACACGTTGTTTTATTTTTAAATGATATTTGTTATTAATTAATACCAAAGCTCATCTACAATATTGCACTTAAGTAAATTAATTTGGATAAAAAATTTATTACTAAACTTACGCTTAATATCGGAATATATTTAGCTAAACTTTATGATAATTTTTGGCCAAAAATAAGAAGCATAAATGTTACATTATGGGGCCATCTGGAATCAAAGCATCCACAGAGATTTTTTTATTCTTTTAAATTGAGAAGTATAATTTACTTAAGGTAAATAAGCATCGAAAAGTTAAAAAATAGAATAATATCAAAGGAGATTTTAGAGTACAGACGGTCACATTATAGATAAACTTTGGTATAACACTATTTAAATATGAGTAAAAAATACTTAGTTTCGGCCTTAGGGAATGCCATTGTTGATACCCTGATCTTAGTTGATGACAGTTTTCTTCTGGAAAATTCAATTACCAAAGGATCGATGACATTAATAAACAAAGATATTGCAGACCAGCTCTCTAACCTTGAATATCAAAAAATTTCCTCTGGAGGCTCGACCTGCAACACTGTTGCAACGATATCTTCTCTTGGAAAAAAATGTTTATTTATAGGTAAGGTTGCTAATGACAAATTTGGTAAAATTTTTAATACCGACTTAAAAGAGTCAAACTGCGATTTTCACTCACAATATTCTAACATATCCAACTCCACTTCAAAATCATTCATCCTGGTATCAAAAGAAGATGGAGAGAGAACGATGATGACTTACCTTGGAGACTCTTCTAAGATAGATCAAATCGACGATGAGGATATTCTTCAAAATTCAGAAATAATATATATTGAAGGTTACTTGTGGGACAAAAAAGAAACCATCAACTCTTTAAGTAATTTCATTCAAAACGCTTCAAAGAAAAAAATTACAACAGCATTTACCTTATCTGATAGCTTTTGTGTATCTCGCCACAAAAATGACTTCTTAAATTTAATTAAAAATATTGATATTCTGTTTGCTAACGAAGATGAAATCAAAATATTAACTGACAATAAAGAAGATCTGTTAAACCAAAAAAAATACAATAATCTCTTCAATATCAATCCAAATATTAAATTGATTATTACAATATCAGAAAGAGGGTCTATAATTGTTACAAAAAACAGCATAAAAGAAGTTAAAACAAAGCCAATAAAAAACCTTGTTGATAGCACGGGGTCTGGAGATGCGTTTGCATCAGGATTCTTGTTGGGATTATCTTGTGACCTAGATTTAGAGCAAAGCGCTAAACTTGGTAACCTCATCGCTTCTAAAATAATAAAAAAACTTGGAGCAAGGTTTGATAGTGATGAAATTAACGAAATTAAAACAGAATTATGTCAATTTGGAATATAAAAGATATTAGATCGGCGCTGGAATCTGAAATTGTAATAGACAATTCTTCAGACGATATTAATGTAGATTTAATAGAAATTGATAGTAGAAGAGTAAAACAAAATACTCTTTTTATCTGCATTAAAGGTAGTAATAATAATGGCCATGATTATATAGAGAGCGCCCTCGATAATGGAGCAATTCTTATCCTATCTAGCGAAATACCAAAAAAATTCTCTGATGACAGTAGGATGGTTCTGGTAAAGGACGGGACGAACTGTCTTAATAAATTAGCCATATTCTCTCGAGCCAGAACTAAGGCAAAAATCATAGCAATCACTGGCAGCGTTGGAAAAACAACGGTGAAAGATATATGCTCCTTCATCTTATCTAAAATATCAAATTGCTACTCCACTTACGGCAATTTTAATAATCATTTTGGAGTTCCCATAACATTGGCAAATTTAGGCAAAGATGTTGATTTTGCTGTTATTGAGGTGGGAATGAGTCACGCCGGAGAAATAGAGCATCTATCAAAAATGATAAGACCTAAT
>JBLHPX010000060.1:0-5743 GCA_047624545.1 Ulvibacter sp. | reverse complement strand
GTTTTAATCTCTAAAAGAGGTAAAATTGCTGATGAAAAAACTGAAATTGGTCATTCGAAGTATATTTAACATTTCGGTATCTAAGATCCTAAAACATATCATAAGAACAATGATCTTTGATAATGGAGATGAATTTCAAATCATATTAATATTAATCATCTCAAAGGGTTTAAAACCTATCTCTGCCATGCCTATAGCCCTTGGCAGAAAGTATTAGTTACTATGATTCATAGAATTTTTTCAAAAGATAAAGATATTAGCAAGTTAACGCAAAAGAAATTACAAAACGCCTAATCAAGTCTGGAATGAGAAGCTAAAATTAGCATCAAATTCATTAGCCTAAAAATTATATGATTTGTTGCATTTAGTACTTGAATTTAGCGTTGATTAGTCGCAACTACTACAAATACCACCAATCTCTAAGGTAACATTATTTATCTTAAAATTATTTTTCTCAGCAGATTGATTAATAGATAGATTAACATTTTGGTTACAAATTTCAGATATATTTTGACATTCTTGGCAGATAAAAATTGAACAGCCTAAATGTTTTTTTTCTGGATGTTGGCAAATCATGTAAGAATTATTGTTTTGTAATTTATGAATTAATCTATTCTCAATTAAAAAATCTAATGTTCTATAAATTGTAAATGGTCTTGATTTAGGCAATTCTTTTTTAAAAATTTCTAGAATTTCATAAGCTTTTATTGGGCTATTTTGTTCTAAAATTATTTGATAGATACGCTGCCTAAGATTGGTAAATTTTATTTTATTTTTATTACAATATAGTTGAATTTGATCTATATATACTACCATTTTTTAGGAATTAATTTTTACTCTTTTCAGGACATCATTTAATGTTGACCTAGGAATCTCAAGACTCCTGCAAATTTCTGCTTTCGTCTTACCCGACTTCATTAACTTAAAAATAGTGTTTAGTTTTTCTTGATCAATTTTACCTCGTTTTTTTGCAGCTTCTAATCCTACCATTATTCTTTCTCTTACTAGCGATCCTTAAGAGAGGTAAAGAGATTAAATATGAATTCTCCGTGAGCAGTGGAGGTATCCACATTCTCTGTTGTGGATTTAAATTCTATATTTCTTTTTTGTAGATTTGCTACTATTTTTAGAAGATGCGGCAATGATCTACCTAATCTATCTAATTTCCAAACAACAAGAGTATCCTTTTCTTTTAGATATTCTGAGGCGGTTTTTAATCTTGGTCTATCATCCCTAACTCCTGATATATTATATTCATAGATATTTCTTTCATCAATTCCAAGTTTGATCAAAGCATCTTTTTGGAGATTTGTATTTTGTCTATCCACTTCGGATGAAACTCTCATGTAACCAATAAGCATTTTATTTTTATAGCTAATAGCATTTGATTAACGATCATAAAATATAATTAATTTAAAATAAAGTTTTAATGAAATTAATATTAATACCCGTCATTATGAGGTTTTAATTTATAAAATATTAAAAAGAAGAGTCACCAATAATGATATATTTATCAAGGATTTATCAGAATATAAGCATATTGATAATCCAATTTATCAAACTATAGAATCTAAATTATTATAATTAAAAGAGATTACGTGGAGAATGAATAGGAGAATTATCATCGCCTTATGAGTCGTCTTTGCTAAAGATAATAATTTATTTTCTTCAACAAATTCAATAAATTTCTTAAAATCTTTTATACCGCTCTTCCTTCCAGTTTTTACATTCTTTATTGGCTTAACATCTTTTGTTGATTCGTAAATTGCTATCCACCTATCAATCGTAGGAATTGATACTAGGAATAGATCGGAAACATATTTTCTTTTTTGACCGTCATTTACTAGTTCGATAACTCTTTTACGCAAATCGTAATCATGTGGTTTAGGTATTGTTTTTTCTTAATTATAAAAGAATGTATAGTTAATTATTGAGGGTTTAGTTAAATGCTATACTATTAGAACGCTTGGATTATTTGAAAGCAATCAGGATACAAGAGTTGAGTTTATGAGTTTGGTAAAGAATAATTAACTCGAGCCTAAAATTTTTAATATTGACATTATCACATTAAATACATAAAAATAATATGATATTATAACATAACAATTAATTATGATTCTTGCTTATTCTTTGGTAATTGGCTGTAGCTTAATGCATATTTTTTGCTGCGGCGTTCCCTTACTTACAACTATTATTGGCTTAAGTACAACTCTTGGATTTATTACCGGTGGAATTTTACAAAATCCTTTATTTGAAAATTTTGAAAAGTTTGAAATTGAAATTTTACTTCTGTCTGGAGTGGTTTTGTTGTCGGCTTTTATTCTAAAATTTAAAGCAAAAAAACTTGATTGCTGTGAGGTCGAGGCAAGGAATTTTTGCAACACAAGTAAGAAAATAAATAATTTATTTTTAAAGATTTCTTCGGCCTTATATTTGTTTAGTATAGCAACTTTTACTATTAGCCAAATAGTTTAGATTTTAAGCGACACACGCATTACATATGCCTCGAATTTCAACGGTAGCATCCTCAACTTGGAAATCATTTTTTGACCCTATTTTTTCTATCTGATTTGTAAGATCCTTATCGCAGCACTCTCTTACTTCGTTACATTTATTACATATTAAAAAAGAGCATCTTTTGTGCTTTAATGGGTGAGAGCAAGTTACATAGCTATTCGAGATATGTAATTTATGAATTAGTCCATGTTCCAACAAAAAATCCAAAGCTCTATATATGGTGGCTGGCTTTGCTGATGAATTTTCCTTTTGTAATGTATTGAGGATATCGTAGGCTTTTGAGGCTTGATGGTTTTGCAATATTATTGAAAATACTTTTTGACGCAAATCAGTAAAACGTAAATCTTGTTTGATGCATATCTCCCGAGCCTCTTCAAAAGCATCTTGGGTGCATTTATTATGGTCATCACATGAAGTCATTATCTATTTTAGGATTGAAAGTTAAATTGTTACAACATAACATTAAAGCAATAATTCTAGGAACCAAACTTTTTAAGACTTAAAAGAAAATGCTAACATGTTCTAATATATCTTACAAAATAAAAGATAAAACTATTATTGGTAATATTAGTTTTAATTTGAAGTCAGGAGATCATCTATTAATTCTTGGGCCTTCTGGATCAGGTAAAACAACTCTTCTTTGCCTTTTAGCAGCACTTACAAAACCAACTTCTGGTAATATAGAGTATGATGGATGTGATATTTATAAATTAAAGCCTGAAAAACGAGACCAATTTCGTGGCAAGAATTTAGGAATTATTTTCCAAAATTTTCATCTTATAAAATCATTAGATGTTTATCAAAATATTGTTTTACCAGCTCAAATGTCAGATGGTAAAATAGATCCAGAACAAATCAATTATTACCTAAAAGAGCTTGACCTAGAAGATCAAGCAAGACAAAAAATCTCCACTCTTAGCGTTGGTCAATCTCAAAAATTAGCAGTAATTAGAAGTTTTATTAACAAACCAAAGTGGATATTATGTGATGAGCCTACCTCCGCCTTAGATGATGCTAATACTGATAAGTTGTTAAAATTATTAAAGTCAGAGGCTAAGAAAAATAAATCATCTTTAATAATCGTTACTCATGATAAAAGAGTAAAATCACACTTTGAGAATAATAAAATTATAGAGCTGTGAATTTATTTATTATCTCTGCCATCTATCTAGCTTCTCGCCTACAAAACAGCATTTTAAATATTGTGATGATGGCTGCAGGTATAATGCTAATCACCATTTTATTACTTTTTGGATACCAAACACAGCAAAGATTAACGGCAGATTCTAAAGGAATAGATGGAGTTATAGGAGCTAAAGGAAGTCCTCTACAATTAGTGCTGTCTACCATATATCATGTTGATATTCCAACTGGAAATATTGATTTAAAAACCGCCAATAAGATAAAAAAGCATCCGCAAATAAAACGGGTGGTTCCTATTTCTTTGGGTGATAGTTATAAAGGCTTCAGAATTGTTGGCACTGACCCATCTTACATTAAACATTTTAAAGCCTCTTTTCTTAAAGGAAGTATATGGCAAGATAGTATGGGGGCAGTTGTTGGATACGAGGCGGCCAAAAATGCTAATTTAAAATTAGGAGATCACTTTTTTGGGAGTCATGGCTTGGCTCAGGGTGGCGAAATACATAGTGATGAATCTTATAAAGTTGTTGGAATTTTAAAGCCTACAAAAACTGTATTAGATAGATTAATTATTACTTCTCTTGCAAGTGTGTGGGATATTCATAATCATCAAGAGGATAAGAGTCACGAAGAAGAACATGGTAATTATGATCATGAAAAAAAAGAAATAGAAGAAGGTAGAGAAATAACCGCTCTTTTAATAGAATATAAAAATAGAGTGGCAGCAATAACCTTCCCTCGCTATATTAATAAAAACACGAATATGCAAGCTGCTAGCCCTTCTTTTGAAATAGCTCGTCTAATAAAATTAATCGGTATTGGTAAAGATAGTATAATATTATTTGGCAGCTTCTTAGTTACATTATCTTTAAGCTCCATGTTAATTGGCCTACTTAATTCAGTTTATCAAAGACGTTATGACTTGGCTATTTTTAGAACTTTGGGCGCATCAAGAAAAAAAGTATTTTTAATTGTTGTTACTGAGGGAATGATTATTTCAATTATAGGCAGTTTAATTGGCTTAATAGTAGGGCATTTAGCAGTAGAAATTATAGGAAATTATAGCATAAAAGGAGCAGAGTTAGGTTTAACTGGATTTATATTATTGCCACAAATATTCATTTTATGGTCTGGTATTTTATTACTTTGTTTAATTATCTGCCTAATTCCAGCAATCAGAGCTTACAAAACTGATATCAAAGAAATGTTGACTCATGTTGCGTAGAAAATTATCAGTTTTAATATTTTTTTCTATACAGCTATTTTCTATAAATTCTTTTGCCTTTAGTATAGAAGAATTAAAAGAAGACTATAGTCAAGACATCAAGCCTCTACAAGTTACAGGAGGTGCAATAAAGTGGGAAATATTTGCTAAAACCAAAGAAAAAATAAAATGCACAACAGATACTGAAGGTTTTGATAATTGTCTAATAAAACCTATTTATTCACCCCAAATCAAATCATTAAATAACAAACAAGTAACCTTAACTGGCTTCATGTTTCCTCTTGATCCTGCAGACAAGCAGACAAATTTCTTAATTGGCCCTTACCCCACAAGCTGTCCTTTTAATTACCATGTCAGTCCTTCACAAATAGTTGAGGTAAAATTAAAGAAGCCTGTAGCATTTTCTTATGATCCAGTAACCGTAAAAGGGACTTTATCCTTGAAATATAATGGAGAAACTGGAATTTTTTATTATTTAATTCAAAATTAGATATCGCTCTATAACTCATATTTCATTGGCCTGATGTGAATGTTAAATTGGGATTTCAATTGATCCTTTACAAGTCCTTAATGATTTATTATGCTAAGGCTGTTCTAATGGATCATAACTCTCTTACAACAATTCTTGCAGGAGATTCGCAACATATTGCTAATTTTGCTAATCTATTATCAGCATCTGGTGATATAGAATTGATTTGTGATTTTCTTAGTAAAGATGGCTTTTCAGAGGCTTTAAGAAGATCTTATATACATGGTAATGAACAAGATAAAAGTCAAATTGACAATTTTTGCAAAAAATCTCAAATTGACGCTTTTAATAGTGATTTTCACAATAAGACTACTGATCCGCAATCAAGA
>JBLHPX010000059.1:0-5746 GCA_047624545.1 Ulvibacter sp. | reverse complement strand
TTTGTAAAAGCGCTTCTAAGGGAGGTCTCTCCATAATATTTATTATTATAATTTTTAGGACTCCAATTGCCGATTTTAATTGTTTTATCTTCAAAAATGTCATCAGGGGTAAAATTTTTCTGAAAAGATGTTAAGTAAATAAAAGTTTTAGCAATTGAACCTATTTGTCTTCTAGCACTAATGGCTCTATTAAACTGACTCTCTCTATAATTTTTACCACCTATCATTGATAATATTTCGCCATCATAAGACATTGTCGTAACGGCAATTTGACTATTTTTTAATCTTTTTGGGTATGTGCGATATAGTTTATCGACAGCAATATTAGTTAAATTTTGTATCTTATTATCTAAAGTGGTGGTGATTTTAAAAAATTTACCCTTTCTTTGTTTTTGATTTATAAAATCTTGATATTTTAGCGACGCGTAATCAGTAAAATAAAATTCTCGCGATTTATTCTTTTTATATTCGGCACCATTATCTAGGTACTTAATTGAGTCTAAACCAAGAGATCCATTGTCGATCATATTTTTAATTACAACGTCGGCTCTATCTTCAGCTAATTTTCTATTTTTATTTGGCGCTAATTTGGATGGAGCCTTCAAGACCCCAACCAAAATTGCCGACTCATTGAGGCTTAAATTTTTAACTTTTTTGTTAAAATAAAATTTAGCAGCATCATTTATGCCGTAATTACCAGCGCCAAAATAAGTATGATTAAAATAGAGAGTTATAATCTGTTCTTTGCTAAAAATTTGCTCCAATTTATAAGCTAGCAAAATTTCATTAATCTTTCGATCAAAGGTTTTTTCTTGACTGAGGAATAAAATTCTTGCCAATTGTTGAGTTATTGTGCTGGCACCCTGTCTTATCCTTCCTGATTTATAATTAACAAAAAAAGCTCTGATCATTCCCCTAGGATCAAAACCTTGATGAGAGAAAAATCTCCTATCTTCAGTTGCAATTAAGGCGCTTATCAGATGATTTGGAAACTGATCAAAGGTTACTTGGTTAGAGTATAGATCGCCAATAGTTCTTATCTTCGAATTATCAGAATAATTAATTTGAATAATTTTATCATTTTTATTTAGATTTATATCTTCAATATCTGGTAGATTATGATATTTATAAAAAAGATACACAAATAAAAGGCCACCCAACCAAATGGATGCAATTATAAATAATTTAAATAATATTTTAAAAATTTTTTTCACTTCTTATGGAATATTTGATAATCAATAATAAAATTTTAGAAGTAAGGGACGGATTAATATCTGTCGATCAAAGAATCGTGAGATTTGGTGATGGGGCTTTCGAAACCTGTCGCATCATTGATCAGAAAGTCAAAAATTTTAACTCTCACTTGAAAAGGTTACAATCTAGCTTGATGGAGCTTAAAATTATGGCAAATATATCACATCTTGAAGAGCTATCTTATCAACTTATTAATAAAAACAAACTAAAAAACGGTTTTCTAAGAATCTCCATTAGTCGTGGCGCTGGTAGTAGTGGCTACCTACCAAAAAAAGATATAGAGCCATTAATTATTATTGAAAATTTACCATATGTTCCAAAAAAATATGATAAAATTATTTTAGGAGTTAGTAAATATAAAAGAATCTCAAGCGACTTGTTGCCAATGAATGGTAAAATTTCTAATAATTTAATTTCCGTCATGGCCAAGATAGAGGCGGAAGAAAAAGGGTTATTTGACGTTGTCTTACTTAATGAAAAAGATGAAATTACCGAAACCTCTTCAGCTAATATTTTTTGGAAAAAAAATGGTAAAATTTATACCCCAGATCTTTTAACTGGCATTGTTGTTGGTACGGTTAGAGAGGAGTTTATTAGAGATAATAAGGTTTTTGAAGTTAAGGCTGGTATTAGTGAATTAACCGAAGCGGATGAAGTCTTTATCACCAATGTCAATGTTGGGATATTCAAAGTTGATAAATTAATAAAATACAGTTGAATTTAATAAAAACATAAATAGATTGATTTAATCACTTAATTTAATTCTTTAAAATCATGCTAATAGGAGTTCCAAAAGAAATAAAAAATCACGAATATCGCGTTGGCGCAACGCCATCTGGAGTTAAGGAGTTGGTAAGTGCAGGGCACCAAGTTTTGATTGAAAATAATGCTGGTTTTGAAATTGATTTTACGGATGAGCAATATATTAATGCTGGCGCCAAAATAGCTAAAAATGCAAAAGAGGTTTATGCTCAAGCCGACATGATATTGAAAGTGAAAGAGCCTCAAATATCAGAATGTCAAATGATCAGAGAGGGTCAAATAATTTTTTCTTATTTACATTTGGCGGCTGAGCCAAAATTGACTCAAATGCTAGTTGATTCAAAATCTATTGCCATCGCTTTTGAGACTGTAAGCGCTTCTGACGGGTCATTACCTCTTTTAGCTCCAATGAGTGAGGTTGCTGGTAAATTATCAATTCAAGCTGGTGCTAAGGGCTTAGAGAAGGCTAGTGGAGGTAGAGGGGTTTTACTTGGTGGCGTACCAGGAACGGCAAGGGCAAAAGTAACCATAATTGGCGGTGGCGTTGCAGGGACAAATGCGGCAAAAATTGCTATCGGTATGGGAGCGGATGTGACTATTTTGGACAAATCTCTAAAAAGAATTCGTTATTTATCTGATATTTTCGGTAATTCTTGTAATATTCTATATGCTACATCAGAAAATATTGAAAAAAATGTTATAAATTCTGATTTAGTTATTGGGGCAATTTTAATTCCAGGTGCAGCAGCGGTAAAATTAGTGACCAAAGATATTGTTAAGAAAATGTTAAAAGGATCAGTAATGGTTGATATTTCAATTGATCAGGGTGGCTGTTTCGAGACTTCAAAGCCAACTAGCCATAGCGACCCTATTTATAATATTGATGGTGTAATTCATTATTGCGTTACTAATATGCCCGGTGCCGTTGCCAGAACCTCAACTGTGGCCCTAGAAAACGCCACCTTACCATTTACACTAAATATTGCTTCCAAAGGTTATACAAAAGCAATAGAGGAGGATTCTAATTTAAAAGATGGCGTCAATGTTGTTGATGGAAAGGTAACTTACAAAGCTGTTAGTGACGCCTTAAATTATGAATATTTTAAAATATAGCAACTATCCTCGCTCAATGCCGACAGCCTCGGATATATTATTAAAACCACCCTTCTTCAGTAATATGTCCAAATCTTTTTTAATCGTTTCAACCAAAGAAAATCCTTCATAAATAAAAGCTGAGTAAATTTGCACCATTGACGCACCTCTTTTAATTTTTTCATAAGCATTTTCAGCTGAAAAAACCCCGCCAGAAGCAATTAATGGAATTTTACCATCTGTTAATTGATAAAATTTTGATAATACTTCGTTAGACATATCAAAAAGGGGTTTGCCCGTTAGGCCTCCTACCTCTTTTTTATTCTTTGATTTTAGATTTTTGCGTGAAATTGTTGAATTTGAAATAATTACAGCGTCAATTTTGTTCCTTAAAACGATATCAGAGATATCTTGCAACTCATTATCATTTAAATCTGGAGCAATTTTTAAAAAAATAGGAATATTTTTACCGATTTTAACCGCTAATTCTAATTTTTTTGTCACAATCTTTTGTAAAAACAGATCTAGTTCAGATTTTTTTTGAATATCTCGAAGATCTTTAGTGTTTGGTGAGGAAATATTTATGGTGACGTAAGAGCTTAATCCGTAAACCAAGTCCATTAAGTCGATATAATCTAAGGCTGAATCTTTTTGATCTTTATTCTTGCCAATATTAATGCCAAAAGGACCATTAATTTTTTGGCTTTTAATATTTTGTAAAAATTTATCAATTCCAACATTATTAAAACCAAGTCGGTTTATAATAGCTCCATCTTCTTTGAGACGAAAAATCCTAGGTTTAGGATTGCCAATTTGCGCTTTTGGCGTGACGGTACCGCATTCAACAGATCCAAAGCCAAAATTAAATAAATTTGAAACAATTAATCCGTTTTTATCAAAACCAGCAGCCATAGAAATCGGATTGTCAAAATCTATGTTGCAAATATTAATTTTTAACCGATCGTAATTTTTAATTTTAGGATATCGTATTACATTACTCTTAAGACCAAAAATTGCCAAATTATGTGCCATTTCAGCATCTAATTGAAACAATGTTGATCTAATAAAATTTTTATAATAATTCATTTAGTGCTTTCTGCCATTGTTATATTCCACCTACCAGAATAATATTCAAAGGTAGTGGTACTATTTGTATCTGGAGTGTGGGGGTAGATCGCTCCTGCATAGCTTATGTTAGTTGTGTACTCTGCATTTCTGGTAAAAATAAATTTTTTGTGCTCAACTCCTATTTCAGGTAAAGTAATAGACCCTGTCCAATTCCCATTAATTGTTGTCATTCTTACGGTGTTATTATATCTAAATACTGAATATAGCTCATTACTATCAAAGTAATTAATGTCCTGAACTACAGTACCGTCCAAACCACCATACCCTGCTGATGTAACAACACAATTATCGTCACCATAATACTCGTATCTATCGCCCCCCCTACATACTGCATACGGATGACTATTGTTAGCTTTTATGTAGCCATATTTACAGATATTAAAAGTAATATTTCCGTCATCTACATCGTAAGTTCCGCCTGAGGAGGAGTGTAAACCAGATTCTCCTATCCACGATGAGAGATTCGACCCAGAACACGTTCTTGATATACAATTTTCTGACACTCCCCAACTTCCATTACTTTTGCAAGTGAGGATAATATTGTTACCATAAGTATTTTCTCCGACATGCATACTGTTGCAGTTTATTGTGTTTGTGGCATTTATAGATCTGTCGGATATTTCTTCCGTTTTTGCATTTAGACCTGTCGGGGTAGAGCTGCAATGAAGAGTGTTTAAAGTGCAAACACCCCCAACTTTATTCCACTGATTATTAATTGCGCATTTAGCGCTAGTTACGCTACCAACGTATCCATTATCACTATTACAGGATAAAGGAACAGTGTCATCATATGCATAATCATCTTGATCAGGGCTCAAAAGATAGGTGAATCGATCTACATCTATAGCGTTATAAAAAGCCTCCTTGCTACATCTATCAAACTGACAAGAAGTTGGGCTCAATTCCCACCCACCAATTGCACATTCAATATTTGGTGCCGAACCATTTTGAACATAACCTGCTGAACTGTTGCATGACAAATCAAATTTTTTACCAAAATTATAATTAGAGTCTGTACCAAAATTACCGCTATAATTTACTTTACTTGAACCATTAATGACAGATGGTAGGTGGGTACCATTAAGACAGGTTGACATAACGCATGAACTGGAGGGAGTGGACCAAATCCCATCAGTTTGACAAGTTAGTTTTGGAGGGTTACCATCGACAGGAATGTAGCCATTACTATCGTCACATTCAAAGGTTACGGTTGAATTTACAGAATAGGCGGCGTTTAGATTGTCTTCCGATCTTGTGTAAGGTGGTTTATTTTCATTTGCTAAACTACCAACACAAATATTGGCAATACAATTTCCCGTTATTATTAAGTTTGACTCTCCATCGCCATTTTGATCAGCAAAATAATATCCTAATTCAGCATTTGGAGAGAAAGTAATATCACAGCTTAAAGAGCCTTTTGCTATAACTGAATTTATATCTTCATTATAATCAACCGTTACTGAGTTAGTTAATCCAGAAATAGACGCCCAGTCGGAATAGCTATCGAGAC
>JBLHPX010000058.1:0-5783 GCA_047624545.1 Ulvibacter sp. | reverse complement strand
CCACCCCTTAGCTCTAAAAACCGCCGAAAATAATCAAAAAGCAGCAGATTTTATCAAAGAATGTAATAAAAACAGCCTAAACGAAGTCGATATTGACAAAAACGAAAAAAAAGGTTTTAAAACGGGTTTTTTTGCCGACCACCCCTTTATTTTAGGTAAAAAATTACCGATTTACATCGCCAATTTTATCTTAATGGATTATGGCACGGGTGCAATTTTTGCCTGCCCAGCTCACGACCAAAGAGATTTTGATTTTGCTAAAAAATATAATTTAGAAATTACTCAAATTATAGGAATAGAGAAGAATTTATCAGAAGCTTACCTAGGTGACGACAAGATAATTAACTCCGACTTTTTAAACGACCTATCAATTGACGACGCCAGAGAAAAAATTATCAACCTGCTTGAAGATAAGCAAATAGGCGCAAGAAAAATCAATTATCGCCTTAAAGATTGGGGGGTTTCACGTCAAAGATATTGGGGCTGTCCAATTCCAATGATTTACGACAAAAGTGGCAATGTCAAGCCGGTTCCTGAAAAATATTTGCCCGTTACCTTGCCGGAAGATCCAGACTTTTCTAAGGGAGGAAATCCTCTCGATCATCACAAAAAATGGCAAAAAGTTATTATTGATGATGAAGAATTTATTCGAGAGACAGACACTTTGGATACTTTTTTTGAAAGCTCTTGGTATTTTTTAAGACTCGCCTCTCAGCCAAAAAACAAAGCTTTTGATTTCGATGAAATTAACGAATTACTACCAGTTGACAACTATATTGGAGGTATTGAGCACGCCGTTTTACATCTGTTATACGCCCGATTCTTTACCAAAGCGCTCAAAAAATGCGGATACTTAAATGTTAACGAACCCTTTAAAAAACTCTTAACGCAAGGAATGGTATGTCACAAAACCTTTAAAGACAAGAATAACAAATGGGTTACACCTAAAGACATCATTTTTAAAGAGGGTAAAGCATTCCACAATGACACAGACGAAGAAGTTACGGTTGGCAGAAGTGAAAAGATGAGCAAATCTAAAAAAAACGTCATTGACCCAATGCAAATTATTGAAAATTTTGGCGCCGATACTGCTAGATTTTTTATGATGTCCGACTCTCCAGTTGAAAAAGATATCGAATGGTCTGACAATGCACTGGGCGGTTGCCATAAGTTTTTAAAAAAAATTTATAACCTAACCGAAGAATTCTTATCGCAAAAAACCCTAAACTTTTCTGACTTTACAGACTTTTCTACCGAAAATGACTTAAAAAACCTTTCAGAAGCACAGGTTTCATTAATAAAATCAACACACAAAACAATCTTTGAAGTTAAGAATGAATATCAAAAAAACGGATTTAATGTTGTTATTGCTAAAATTCGTGAATTTAATAATAATTTAGAAAAATTTAAAATTAACCATGAGGATGATCAAGGAGTAAAATTTTTTGCCATAAAAAATCTAATTTTACTAATTTACCCGATTTGCTCTCATCTTTCTGAGGAGTTATGGCAAAAACTAGACTTTAAAGTCGCCCTCTCTAGCGGGGCTTCTTTCCCAAAATTTAATAAAAACTTTGTCACTGAAAATAAAGTTAAGATTGTTATTCAAATTAGGGGGAAATTAAAAAAAATAATCGAAGTGTCAAAAGATTTGGAAAAAAAAGATTTAAAAAACTTAATCCTGTCAGACGAATTAATTCAAAAAAATATTGCAGGACAAGAAATTAAAAAAATGATCTTCGTACCAAATAAATTAGTCAACATTGTAATTTAATATCATTAAAAACGTTATAACCACTTACCACGCCTCTTTTTTTAAAGAGGAGGTGGTCAAACAAGCCTAGAGCAACAAAGCAAGAGAAGTCTAATTTTTGCCCTATAATAAAATATAGAACTTACCTCGAAGACACTAAAACTTCTCAACAAATGAATATTGGCAAACCCATTTTTTTCTTTTGTATTTTCTTCCTACATGGAGTTGGGTTTGTAATTCTAGACATGTCTTTTTAAAAATTTATATTTAAAATAGACAAATTTTGTTTCACATTTAAAAGTTTTACAAAATTGAGTAATTTTTTTATTGTAACTATTGACTTGTCTTTTCTCTTCCACGCGCCTAAACACCTAAATATTTAACAAATAATTAATAACTTAAAACAATCATATCATATTTTAATATTTAAGTCAACTTCAGGGTTTAATAAATGGGTATGATGACCTTACATATTAGTTAAAACTGCATATTACACCCAAAAGGCTCAATAAGGATTTTTAAACTCTCTCTAAACTAGATTGATCCCAGCCAGAACATCGTTTGTTTTATTAAAATCGACATTATTGCTATGAGATTTAAACTCGCGTTTCCCACGGGAATTAACAGCTCCTTGGTTCATAAGGTGCTTCCTAAGGATGAATATATTACTAAATTAACAAAACAAAAATTACAAAATTTACTTAATAATATGCCAAGAAAAATATTAGGATACAAAACTCCTAATCAAGCTTGGAACAAGAAGTTAAAATTAGCATCGAATTCTATGGTCTAAAAATTATATGTTTTGTGTAAATTAGTGGTTGAATTGAGCATAATCGGAATATATTTTGACCTTTCTTTTTTGTTATTTAACTCGTAGCTAATGGCAGATTTATATTTACCAATAAAATCAGCTATTTTTTGCAAAGATTCTTTTTCAACAAATCTCATATGATAAATTATTTTACCTATCTTTAGGGGTAAAAGGTTTAAAATTTTTCTTATTATTAATCATGATAATTTTTATTTTTTAAATTAAAAAATGAAAATTATATGATTCTGTTCAAATGGAAACTAGAACTTAACATCTATAATGCAAAATTTCTCTTTTCTTTTGTTCTAAAAAACTAAAAACAACCCTACGGCATTAGGCAGATCTATACCCAATAGCTTCTGACAGATGATGTTGCTCAATTTTTTTACTATTCTCAAGGTCGGCGATTGTTCTAGAAACTTTTAAGATTCTAACAAAACCTCTCATAGAAATATCCAACTTACTCACGGCTTTTTCAATTAAATCCCTATTTTTACCAGTAAAATCAAAAGTTTTCTCAATTTCACTATTGCTATTTTGGCTATTTAACTTCCCCGATCTTTGATATTGAGTTTCTCTGGCAAAAACCACTCTTTTAAAAATTTCTTTTGAACTTTCCTCTGTAGTTTCGATATTTTTAGTAAAAATGTTGATCTGAGGTACATTAATAATAATATCCATACGATCTAAAATTGGTCCAGAAATTTTTGCCTGATAATCTTGGCCACATTTTGGTGCTCTATTGCAAGATTTATTTGCATTGCCTAAGTAGCCACATCGACAGGGATTCATGGCAGCAATTAATTGAAAATTAGCTGGATAAGTAATATGAGAGTTAGCTCTAGAAATAGTTATAACATTATCCTCAATTGGCTGACGCAAAGAATCCAGAACTTGCCTTGGGAACTCGCCAAGTTCATCTAAAAATAATACACCATTATGAGCTAAAGAAATTTCACCAGGCTTAGTCTTCATTCCTCCGCCTACCATGGCTGGCATGGAGCAAGAATGATGTGGTGCGCGAAATGGTCTATTGGTGATTAGTTCACCATCCTTAATATTACCAGAAACGCTATTAATCATATTTACCTCCAACATCTCCTCAATAGTTAATTTTGGTAAGATTCCTGTTAATCTGGCGGCAATCATTGATTTTCCAGATCCTGGTGGGCCAACCATAAGAAGATTATGCCCTCCGGCCGCAGAAATTTCTAAAGCTCTTTTTACTCTTTTTTGCCCCTTAACTTCAGAAAGGCAGGGATAGGATATAATTTTTTGACTAAAATTTTGTTCTGGCCGCGATAGAATTTGCGTTCCTTTAAAATGATTAATTAATTGTAAAAGGTTGTCAGGAGCCAAAACCTCAATATCACTGGAAGCATAAACCGCCTCTGGTCCAGATTTTTCAGGACAAATCATGTTACCACCAAATTCATTGGCAGTAATTGATGCCGACAAGATGCCATTTACTGGCTTAATTTTACCATTTAACGATAATTCTCCAAGACAGTAGTAATTCTCTAATTCTAATTTATCAATAATTTTTATCTCGCTTAAAATGCCAAGAGCAATTGCCAAATCAAAATGACTACCTTCCTTTTCAAGGTCTGCTGGAGCCAGATTAACGGTAATTCTTTTTGCTGGGATTTCTAGTCCAATAGAATTTATTGCCGCCCTAATTCTTTCTCGTGACTCTGCAAGCGCTTTATCGGGAAGTCCGACAATATTAAAGACTTGCTGTCCAGATGAAATTTTGACTTCAACATCAACGGGGACGGCTTTGATACCAATAAAGGTAAAGGTTTTGATAGTGGCTACCATAATTATTATTTATTTGCGGTAATTTAGCGAATATAATACCAGTTTTAACTTATAATGCACTATGTAGCAAGATATTTTAAGTTTAAGATTGTTAAAAAACGACTACCCTATGTTAATAGGGTATAAGGCTTTTTGGTAATTAGAAGCTTAAAAGATGAAGCTAGGTCATGCTATTACTTATCCAATATTATAATGGAATTGGTATAACATCATTTAAACTAGATGATGGTTGGGGCCCAAGTCAAGTTTTTTTGAAACTTATTATCTAAGAAAGCTCTGAAAAATCCATCTACACATCTTAGCAACCATCTTTTTTACTTAGATTTTTACTTTTTTTAGCCTAACAATTAATAAATTCTAGACTAAAATATTACGATCCTAAGGTCTTCAGAGGCTCCTTAGTCTTGTCTCCACCTTCATCTTTTTACCATGAAACGATCAAAAGGCCCGGTACCCCAGCAACATAGGGCGGACATTCTTTTATAATTTATAAATAAAAATATTTTGAAAAAACTGCTTTAAAGATGGGAAGTGGTATTGTATATTTTCAAATAGCATGGTACCAAATCTTATCTAAAATATAGAAAAAACACATGCTTCGTTAAAATTGGAACTTAAATTTAACACAACTAGAAAAATAAAATGACAAATAAAATATTAGAATCAATTAGCGTATTAAATTTGTCCAACGAGCATAGAATATTGAATCGAGTTCCCGAAATATTAACAAAAAAAGAATCTAAAGGAAAGATATTTAAAGCGGCATTTATTGATCTCGAAACCACCGGTCTAGATCCAAGGAAGGACGAGATTATTGAGGTGGGAATATTAATAACATCCTTCACTGACGAAGACGGGTTTATTAGTATCGACTTCACCAACAACCAACTACAACAACCTAACAAACCTATAAGCGAAGAAATTACCAAGATTACCGGAATTACCAATGAAGACGTTAGTGGAAAAGCTATTGATTGGAATATATTAAAAGATAGTTTAGCGGATATTGACCTGATAATATGTCACAACGCTTATTTTGATAGAAATTTTATGGAATTACAAACTCCTGACTTCTTTAAATCTGTCATAGAGTCAAAATCATTTGCATGCTCTTTAAAGGGAGTAAAGTGGAGGGAGTTTGGATATGAGGGAATTAAATTAGAATATCTTAATTTTAAAATGGGCTATTTCTACGAAGGGCATAGGGCTCTTGTTGATTGCTACGCTACTTTAAATCTTTTTACATCAAAACCAGAAGCATTTAAAGAATTGAAGGAAAAATTTTGTCAAAAGGAGTTCTTAATTTGTGCAACAAATGCCAGTTTCAATAAAAAAGACATGTTAAAGAAGAGGAATTACAGATGGAGTAACGGAGATGGCGACCTACCTAAATCT
>JBLHPX010000057.1:0-5840 GCA_047624545.1 Ulvibacter sp. | reverse complement strand
CCTAAAGTTCACCCCGAAGGTATTAAATTTATTCTTATCTTTGCTTTGTTTACTGTAATTTTATCAATGTTAAGTTCGTTTTTAGGTGCCATTGCTTTAATTTTAACAATTTGGTGTATCTACTTCTTTAGAGATCCGGAAAGATTTACTCCATCTGGCGATAATTTAGTCATTAGTCCTGCCGATGGTATTGTTAGTGAAGTCAGTAAAGACCAAAACCCCCCAAAAGATCTAAACCTAGATAAAAAACAAAAATGGCAAAAAATTAGCATATTTCTTAACGTCTTTAATGTGCATGTTAATCGCGTCCCTATTTCTGGAAAAATTACAAATGTTGAATATAAAGAGGGTAAATTTTTAAATGCTAATCTAAAAGAAGCTAGCACTGAGAATGAACAAAATGTTGCGGTGGTTAAGACTAAAAGTGATCAGGAAGTTATTTTTGTTCAAGTTGCAGGATTAATTGCTAGAAGAATAGTTTCTAACCTTGAAGAGGATCAAGAAGTTACATCTGGCGATAGATATGGCATTATTCGCTTTGGTAGTAGAGCTGACATATATTTACCAGAAAGAACTAAAATTAAAGTTTTAGAAGGTCAAACTATGGTTGGCGGCGAAACTGTTTTAGCCGAATTGTCTAATGCAAAAATAGCCATAAAAACAAACATAAAACCTACGACAACAAAGAGTGTTGATACTAAAACTACAGCAAAAAAATAATGGCAAATTTAATTAATGCTTTTATTAGCCTTGTTAGTTCAGCTCTTGGTATCTACCAATTTTTCCTGATATGCTACGTTGTAATGCACTATCTATTTCTATTCAAAGTCATTAACCCGTACAATCAATTTGTAAACCAAGTTCATGGCTTTTTAATTAAAATTTTCGAACCTGTTTTAAAAAAAATTAGAAAATACATACCGACAATCAATGGTATTGATCTATCAATAATTGCACTATTTTTACTTATCGGCTTTACTCAACAAATTTTATCAAGCTTTTATGTGCGTTAATATTTTTCTTGCCAATCCAAGAGGTTTTTGCGCCGGAGTCACAAGAGCAATTACCACGGTTGAAAATGCTTTAAAAAAATTTGGCAAGCCAATTTATGTTAAGCATGAAATTGTACACAATAAATTTGTAGTCAATGATCTAAAAAATAAGGGAGCAATTTTTGTTGATTGCATTTCCGATATCCCAAAAAATGCCAATGTTATTTTTTCAGCCCACGGCGTCTCTGAGAAGGTTGAAAATGAAGCAAAAAACAATAATCTAAAAATTATTGATGCCACCTGCCCTCTTGTTAGTAAGGTTCACAAGTCAGCGCAAAAATATGAAGAACTAAATTATGAGATCATTCTGATTGGCCACAAAAATCACCCTGAAGTTGAGGGCACAAGAGGTAGGGTAAAACAAAAAGTAATTTTAGTTTCTAGCAAGGAGGATGCTAAAAAAATACAGGTTCAAAATCCTAATAAAATTGCTTTTGTTACTCAAACAACATTAAGTCTTGACGACACTAAGGAAATTATTGAAATTCTTAGTCAAAGATTTCCCAAAATAGAGAAAAAACTATATAAAAAAGATATCTGCTACGCTACGCAAAACCGTCAAAATGCTGTAAAACACTTATCTCAAAAATCTGAATTAATTTTAGTTATTGGCTCTAAAAATAGCTCAAACTCCAATAGACTAAGAGATCTGGCTATTGAAAGTGGTAGTAACGCCTATTTAATAGATGATGAAAATTTTATTAAAAGTGAGTGGCTAGAAAATGTCAGTAATATCGGCATTACTGCAGGCGCCTCCGCTCCTGAAATTTTAGTTGAAAGAGTGATAGAGAAATTACAAAAATTATTAAATAATAATTGTAAAATTCAGTTACTAGAAGGTAAGGTTGAGACTATTGAATTTTCTTTACCTAAGGAGGTAATGAATGAAATTGAATAATACTAAAACCCCAACCTATTCATAAAGCCTCTTATGCCAATTATCAAATTTAACTCAACCTATAACTACAATATTTCCTTTCTATTTTTTCTCTAAAAAACTCAAAATACCAATAATATTCTAAGAGTTTTTTAGAAAAATCTAAAAGAACAATCTTTTTGTTAAATATGTAGTTAAATTTAATAATAGGTGTTAGTTAAAATTATTTTTAATTTATTACACAGATAAAAATGAAATTTAGAGTAAAATTATTAACCAATACAGCAAAACAGCCAACTAGGGAAAATCCTGGTGATCTATGGGATCTATATGTCGATAATTTTTGCGGTAATTTCCTGAAGGATATAAATATCCCAAAAATTAATACCGACGAGTATAATTTAACATCAGGCTCAAGAATTTTAATCAAAACCGGCATAGCATTAGAATTACCAGTTTTTAACAAAAAAAATCAAAAATGGTCTTTTAAGGAGGTCGCAGAAGAGGATGTCGAAAGATTTGCAGTTGCTGATATTCGCCCAAGATCAGGCTTGGCACTAAAATATGGCGTTACAATTATTAATTCACCAGGAACAATTGATAATAAATATCGTAAAGAAATTGGTGTTATTTTACATAATTTGGGTCATAAGGATTATAAGATTAATAGGGGCGATAAAATTGCTCAAATGCTAATTAGGTCTCTTGATGTTTTTAAAATGGAAATAATTGACGATTTAAATGACACTGGTAGAGGAGGTTTTGGTTCAACTGGAAAATAAACATGACATTCATTAAAATTATTCAAATAATATTAATCTCTCTATTGCTTATTTCCTGCAATAAAAAAGACAAAGCCTCAAAAGAGGCAATTTCTGTTTTTTCCACCAATTTTTCTCCAAAAATCGACCCAAGATTAATAAAGAAAGACATAAAACTGCCAAAACAAGTTAAAAATACCAATTTTAACGGTATTTTTTATAAAAATTCTAAAAAAATTGAAAATTTTGCCCTAAATAGCGAAATTAAACAAATTAAAAAAATTCATAATGGCTACGTTACCTCCAGCCCCTACGATATTATTTCCAACCCAATAATTCATAATAATATCATATATTCCCTCGACGCTAGAGGTAACTTAACGGCAAGAAATTTAGAAAATAATAACTTAATTTACCGCAAAAGAATTGTAAATTGGCTTGATATTAAAAACCTTTCTCAAGGTAAGATCTTCTATGATCAAAACATAATTTATATCACAACTGGCTTTAATGAAGTTTTTGCAGTTAATGCCAAAAATGCTGATATCATCTGGTTAAAAAAATTAACTTCTGTCGCCATTTCTAAGCCAATAATTTATAAAAATAATCTTTATTTTATCAGCAACGACAACAAAACCTATGCCCTAGACAAAAAAAATGGCAATATAAAATGGATTCATAATGGGATTACTAAAAAAACTGCCATTTTTGGCTCTGCCAACCCCATAATTTATAAAAATTACATTATCTCTTCATATTCTTCTGGTGAAGTTTATATTTTAAACCAAGAAAATGGCGCAATCATTGATTTTTACGAATTAAACGCCTCAAGAGCAATAAACTCTAATTTTATTTTAGATGATATTGACGCCACACCAATTATTAAAAATAATATTCTTTATGTTGTTGGAAATGGAGGATTAATGATTGCCATCAACTTAGACAATAGAGAGAAATTATGGCAAAAAAATATTTCATCGATTTCTAATTTTTGGTTAGCTGATGATTTTATATATATAATTGATAATGAAAATCGACTAATTTGCCTACATAGAAAAACTGGAGGCATAAAATACTTCACTCAGCTAGAGAAATACCACTCTAAAAATAAATTAATTCATTATTTTGGCCTGGTTTTGGCTGGTAACAATCTTATAGCAACAAATTCCAACAGGGAAATGATCTCAATCTCTCCTTTTGACGGAAAAATATTAAAAAAACATAAATTCAGCAAAAAAATTCAACATAGCCCAATAATTGCTAATGAAAAATTATACATTCACCTTAAGGGTAGATTTGATACTGATTTAATTATATTTGAATAGTAAAAATTATCCTAGGGTCAATCCCCACCTACAATGCCAATTCCCATCTTTAAAGATGGGAATTGGTATAATTCCTAAAATTTTTAATTTAATTCCTGATATTTAGCTATCCTATCTTCAATCTCTCCTCGAAAATGCTTAATCAGACCTTGAATTGGCCAAGCAGCAGCATCACCCAGAGCGCAAATTGTATGACCCTCAATTTGCTTGGTTAAAGCATATAATTTATCAATCTCTTCTATTTTAGCATTACCCCTAACAAAGCGATACATAATACGCTCCAACCAACCAGTACCCTCGCGACAAGGTGTGCATTGACCACAGGATTCATGTTTATAAAAATGAGAAAGTCTAGCAATGGCTTCAATAATATCAGTTGATTTATTCATCACAATTATCCCTGCTGTTCCAAGACCAGAGCCAACTTTTTTTAAAGAGTCAAAATCAAGATTAATATTGTCGCAAACAGATTTTGGAATCAAAGGTACCGAAGATCCTCCAGGAATAACTGCCAAAAGATTATCCCAACCACCAATTACACCTCCTGCATATTCGTCAATTAAGGTGCGAAGCGGGATACCCATCTCCTCCTCAACATTACAGGGATTATTAACATGACCGGAGATACAAAAAACCTTGGTACCCTTGTTATTCTCTGGACCAATTGAATTGAACCAATCTGCTCCACGACGAAGAATTGTTGGCACAACGGCGATTGACTCGACATTATTAACAATAGTTGGGCATCCATAGAGACCGATAATTGCAGGAAAAGGTGGCTTTAAACGAGGCTGACCTTTGTTACCCTCTAAACTTTCCAAAAGAGCAGTTTCTTCACCACAAATATAAGCGCCGGCACCACGATGGATATAAATATCAACGTCCCATCCAAGAATAGAATTTTGACCAATTAATTTCGCCTCATAGGCTTCGTCAATTGCTTTTTGCAAGGCAATTGCCTCATTATAATATTCCCCCCTAATGTAAATATAGCAAGTACTAGAATTAATGGCGCGACAACCATAAACAATACCCTCTAGCAACTTATGAGGCTCATAACGAATAATATCGCGATCTTTACAAGTTCCAGGCTCAGATTCGTCAGCATTAATAACTAAATAATGTGGCTTTTCAACATTTTTTGGAGCAAATGACCATTTTAACCCAGTTGCAAAGCCGGCACCGCCACGACCTCTAAGACCAGAAGACTTAACCTGTCCAATAAGCCAGTCAGAGCCTTTTTCTAAAAAATTTGCAGCACCTTCCCAATCACCTCTCGATTGTGACGCTGTTAAATCTGGAGATTGGTTACCTAAGAGATTAGTAAAAATTATGTCTTCCTTTTTAATCATTAATAAATTTAACGTTGTAATTAATAGAGTCTTTAGATTCCATACAGCTTCTTAATTTAAAATTATCTTTTTTAAGAGATATATCAAGAAAAATGTTAGAAAAATATAATTTTATTTTGAAATTGTAGAAAATGTTAATAAGATAGAAGATCTTCATCAAAATCTATCTTTATAACTATTAAAAATATGACAATTTGCATCATAGCCGGAAAAGGCGATTTACCAAAAATGGCTATCAAAAAACTACAATTGGAAAATAAAAAATTTCAACTGATCTTGATAGAAGGCCAGGAATATGATGAAGAAATTAAAAAACATCCGCATGTCTTTTTTTCTTTTGGCTATGTTGGTAAGTTCCTAGAATTTCTAAAAAATCAAAATATTTCTAAAATTGTCATGACTGGCTCCGTGAAAAAACCTTCACTTTCCGCCTTAAAGTTTGACAAGGTAGGGTTGGTATTGGTTTCAAAGAT
>JBLHPX010000056.1:0-6003 GCA_047624545.1 Ulvibacter sp. | reverse complement strand
TAAAGTTATTGATACAACTTGTGGTAGAGCTCTTTTATATAATCAGTTGCCAGAATCAATGAATCATGATTTTGATTTAGTAAATCAGAAAATGACCCAAAAAGATATCAAGGAACTTATTGATAAGGTGTATAGATATGCTGGACAAGAAGAGACCGTAACTTTTTGTGATAAAATAATGGCAATAGGTTTTAAATATTCTGGTAAGTCTGGGATTTCTATTGGTAAGAATGACATGGTTATTCCTGAGACAAAGGAATCTTATGTCAATAAATCTTTTGAAAGCGTTAAAAAGCTTTATAAGCAATATAGAGAAGGTCTTATTACTAATGGAGAAAGGTATAATAAGGTAATTGATGAGTGGACGGAGTGTACTAAATCAATCTCTGATGAGATGATGAAAGGTATTTCAGATGTCTCTAACCCTATCACTACTAACTCTATTTATATGATGTCAGATTCTGGAGCTAGGGGGTCTGAAAATCAGATTAAGCAGGTTTCTGGTATGAGGGGTTTGATGGCAAAACCTTCTGGTGAAATTATTGAAAATCCTATCACTTCTAACTTTAAAGAGGGATTGAATGTGTTGGAATACTTTATTTCTGCCCATGGAGCTAGAAAAGGTCTTGCAGATACAGCCTTGAAGACGGCAAACTCTGGTTACTTAACTAGGAGACTGGTTGACGTTGCTCAGGATTGTATTGTCATGGATGATGATTGTGGTACGGAAGTTGGTGTTGTTGTGGAAGAGATTGTGGACGATAGAACTGTTGTAGCATCACTTAAAGACCAAATTCTTGGAAGAATAGTTTCGAAAGACATTGTTGATAAAAGTGGTAACGTCTTAGCTAAGTCTGGAGATTTAGTTGATGAAGAGATGGCTAAAAAAGTTGGTCTTTCTAAACTTAGAACTGCTGAAGTTAGGAGTGCATTAGCTTGTAAATCTAAATATGGTATCTGCTCTAAATGTTATGGTCGTGATCTTTCTACTGGCAATTTAGTTAGTGTTGGAGAGGCTGTTGGCGTAGTAGCTGCTCAATCAATTGGCGAGCCAGGTACTCAGTTGACTATGAGAACTTTCCATATCGGTGGCGCTGCGTTAAGAGGTAATGAGCAATCATCGATCTCTGCAACTGACGAAGGTGTCTTAAAGTTTGATTCCTCATCTGTTATTAAAAGACAGGATGGTAAATATGTAGTGGTAAGTAGAAACTGCGAAATTAAGAATACTGACAAAAAAACAGGAGAGGTTTTTCATAACTATAAATTACCTTATGGTTCAGTCATTAATTTTGATGATGGTGACGAGATAAAAAAAGGAGATCATTTAGCTGACTGGGATTCTTATAATATCCCAGTAATTGCAGAGACTAATGGTAATTTAGAATATGCTGATCTAACAGAGAACGTTTCAATTAGAGAAAAGGTTGATGAAGAAACTGGAATTTCCACGAAAGTAGTTATCGATTGGAAGCAATATACCCAACAAGATATTAAGCCTAGATTATTTATTAAGGGTTTCGAAAAGAAAGAATATAATCTTTCTGTTGGTGCAATTATTACTTATTCTGATAATGAGGAGGTTAAGGCTGGTGATATTATTGCAAGAATTCCTAAAGAATCTTCTAAAACTAAAGATATCACAGGTGGTTTACCTAGGGTAGCGGAACTATTTGAAGCTAGGAAATCAAAAAATACCGCTATAATGAGTGAAATCTCTGGTATTATTGAGTTTGTTAAGGAATATAAGGTAAAGAGAAAAATTATCGTTAGACCAGAAAATGCTGATGAGGAGCCGATAGAATACATCATACCTAAAGGTCAGCACATATTCTTTAGCGAAGGTGATAATGTTAAAAAAGGCGACTTATTGATAGATGGAAATTTATCTCCTCATGATATTTTGCGTATATTGGGTATTGAAGAATTTAGAAGATATATGATTTTTGAGGTTCAGAAGGTTTACCGTATGCAAGGCGTGAAGATAGATGATAAGCATATTGAGGTTATTTTAAGCATGATGCTTAAAAGAGTTGAGATTGCTGATCCTGGCTCTTCTATGTATTTAAGGGGGGAGATCGTAGATAAGGATGATTTTGATGCGGTAAATAATAAAATTATTGAAGATGGTGGTAAGTCAGCTAGGGCTTTAGCAGTGTTACTTGGTATTACCAAAGCTTCATTACAAACTAAATCCTTTATATCTTCAGCTTCTTTCCAGGAGACTACAAAGGTCTTAACGGATTCTGCAACTCAAGGAAGGAGTGATTATTTAAGAGGTTTGAAAGAGAATATTATTGTTGGTAGGTTAGTTCCCGTTGGTACTGGCTTAGCATCTAACAATCTTAAAAAGAAGTATGGCGAAGTATAGTTGCAGCTGATTACTTTAAGTATAATTACTTATTGTCATTAGCGTGATATCTGTATTTTTTATTAGAACTATGATATTTAATATACTTAGCATTTGAATATAAATTATTAATAAGCAATTAAATGACAAAAATTATTAAATCTAAAAATAAGATTGCAAGATCCACTGGTGTAAATTTGTGGGGAAGAGAAGATACATCTTCTAGCAGACTAAATGTAAGACCTGGTCAAAAACAAACTAGAGGTCCTAGAAGGTTAAGTAACTACGGTACTCAATTAAATGAAAAGCAAAAACTGAGGTTTCATTATAATATGTCAGAAAAGCAATTTAAAAATTTCTTTAAATTAGCTGCTAAAAAGAAGGGTGATACCGGTGAAAGTTTTATTGCTTTACTCGAGTCTAGGTTAGATTCGGTTGTTTATAGATCAAATATTGCTCCAACAATTTTTTCTGCTAAACAGTTAATCAGTCATAAACATATTAAGGTTAATGATAAAATCGTCAATATTTCATCCTATAAGTTAAAGGTTGGAGACGTCGTTTCTATTAGAGATAAATCTAAAAAAATTAATCTAATAATTGAATCTTTGGATAAGTTGGAAAGAGATGTTCCAGAATATTTAAGACTAGATAAGGAGGAGAGTTCAGTTGAGGTTGTAGCTGAAGCTGCCTTTACCGACGTTCCTTATGCTTTTGAAGTAAATATTAATTTAATTATTGAGTACTATTCCAGATAAAAAAAGATCTGATAATAAATATCTGAAAGCCATTGGATTAATGAGTGGTACATCGATGGACGGCATCGACGTCGCTTTCATTGAGTCCGATGGATTTTCTATTAAAAAAGAAAATAAATTTCTCTTCCTTCCTTATTCTAAAATTTTTCAAAAAAAACTCAGAGAATTAATCAATAATCCTAGTTTAAATTCTAAATTATCATTAGATGTAACTAAACAAATAACAAAAATTCACATTGAAGCAGTTCAAAAATTTATTAAAAAATATAATTTAGATTATAAATATATTGATCTTATCGGTTTTCATGGTCACACCATTTTACATAGACCGGATCAAAAATTAACTTGGCAAATTGGTGATTGTAGGTTACTTGAGAAGGTTCTTAATATTAAAGTTGTTGGTGATTTAAGGAATGTTGACATTAAAAATGGAGGTCAGGGCGCGCCTCTTGCCCCAATATATCATCACGCCTTATTAAAAGACTATTTTAGTGAAGAGGTAATTTTTATGAATATTGGTGGAGTTGCTAACATTACTTATGTTACAGAAGGTGCAAATGACTTAATTGCAGGAGATATTTGCTTTGGCAACGCTCCGATGGATGATTTAGTCTATAAAAAACTTGGAAAGAATTTTGATAAAAGTGGAGAAATTGCTAGAAATGGTAAAATCAATTTAAATTTATCTGATGAATTTCTAAGGTTAGAGTTTTTTAAAAGATCTTTTCCAAAATCAATTGATCGCAATGAATTTAGTAGTTATTTAGATAGGTTTAATGATTTAGAGTTAAATGATGCTTTGGCAAGCTTGGTTGACATTATATCAAAATCTTTAATAAAATCTCTTGATTTATTGCCAAAAAAACCAAAAAAAATTATAATTTCTGGTGGTGGCGCAAAGAATATTTTTTTACTAGAAAAGATTGCAGAAATAACTGGTCTAGAAATTTTAAATGCGAAAAATTTTAATATAAATATTGATTCGGTAGAGGCGGAATTATTTGCTTTTTTGGCTATTAGAAATTTTTATAATCTACCACTTAGTTATGCTAAATTATAGCTAAACTTAACCCCCAACTCAAACAAAATATATAATTGTTAAACCGTAGAATTTGATGTTAATTTTATATTCTCATTCCAAACTTGATTAGGAGTTTTGTATCCTAATATTCTCTTTGGCATATTATTGAGTAAATTTTCTATTTGAGCAAAATCATATAATTTTGCTCAAATAGAACTTAGCCTTCACTGAGCTCTAATGATAAAATGGAATATTCTGATTGTAAGTATTCCTATGTATTAGAAAATGTTTTATACATGCGTAAACATTGTAACATGATACGATAAATTAAAAGCTCTACCAAAGTTGCAAAACAAAGGAGTTGTCTAAAAATTCTAACTATTATCTTTAATCCACTGAGTTATTGTACTTTTTGGTAAATTTCCAACCTTGGTATCAATGACTTGACCATCTTTAAATAAAATTAAAGTTGGGATGCCTCTGACCGCATATTTTGAAGGGGTTTCTGGATTTTCGTCAATATTACATTTATAGACATCAATATCGTTTGCCAATTCTTCACTAATGGCGTCAATAGTTGGAGATAGTTGTTTACAAGGACCGCACCAGCTAGCCCAAAAATCAATTAGAACTGGTTTTTTGGAGTTAATTACTTTTTCTTCAAATAGATCGTCAGTTATTTCTTTTGCCATAATTAAAGTATTAAGTTTATTTTGTAAAAATTATATTAATTATTTTTTCAGTTTCAACCAAATATTTTTTTAAATTTGTTAAAAAAACTTTGAGATTGAGGGTTGGAATTATCATTAATTTCCTTATCTAGTTGTTCCATTAATTGTCTTTGTTCATCATTTAACTTAATTGGAGTTTCAACGAATATTTGAACATACATATCCCCTCTTCTGCCTCCAGAATTGAGAATTACCATGCCTTTATTTTTAAGGCGGAACCTGTTATTAGTTTGTGAACCAGTAGGTATGGTTAATTTTGCTTTGGAATTCTCAATTGTTGGTATTTCAACTGAACCACCAAGTGCGGCAGTGGTCATTTTAATTGGAATCTCAATATGAATATCATTGTTTTCTCGAGTAAAAAATTGATGATCTTTAATTGATACAAAGACATATAGATCGCCATTGTTACCGCCCCTAGCACCAGCTTCACCTTCTTTTGGAATTCTGATTCTATTTCCATCATCAATGCCTGCAGGAATCTTAACTGCTAGATTTTTATTTTTTTCATAACGACCTTGGCCATAACATTTGTCGCAGGGGTCTTTAATTATTTGGCCAGAACCTTGACAGCTGTGACAAGCCCTTTCTACGATGAATAGGCCCTGTTGCATCCTAACCTTACCCGCTCCTCCGCAAGTACCGCAACTTGTTGTGCTTTGGGCGCTTTTTGAGCCAGATCCAGAGCATTTTTCACAAGAGGCTGCAACTTTAAATTTAATATTTTTTTCTACTCCACTAAAGGCTTCAAAAATATCAATAGCTAGATTATACCTAATGTCAGATCCTTCAATTTCCGACCTTCTTTTAGCACTTCTGCCGCCACCTCCAAATATATCGCTGAAACCACTAAAGACATCTTCAAAGTCGGAAAAACCTCCTCCAGATCCTCTAGATCCTCCTCTTCCATTGAAGCCGGAAGCGGAGTTACCGCCACCATTTTCAAAGGCCTCGTGACCATATTGATCGTAGGCTGCTTTTTTTTGAGGATCTTTTAGTGTCTCATAAGATGCGGTCGCTTCTTTAAACTTTTTTTCAGCCTCCTTATCACCAGGATTTTTATCTGGATGATATTTCATTGCTAATTTACGGTAAGCTTTTTTAATTTCGTTACCATCGGATGATTTTGATACACCTAATACA
>JBLHPX010000055.1:0-6028 GCA_047624545.1 Ulvibacter sp. | reverse complement strand
CTGACGAAAGAAGTTAAAAAAACAGCCCAAAAATAACAAAAAAAATTTACCAAAAAACCGGCCATTGTAATTGACGCTTGACAAAACAATCTATCTTCTAACTCATTATATGATTTGAGTCAATGATGCAAAATAAAATTCTGGATCAGAAGTTGGAACTAATGACAACTCCTATCTTTAAGTTTTGCGTTAATAGTGGGATTTATTGCTATATAATAATGCTATAGCCCTATCTTTAAAAGCTGGTTTTCTCCTGATTAATTTATTAAGGATTTTTTCTGCTTTTCGAAATTTATTTTGTGCCAGAAGTGATTTTGCAAGCATAAAATATCCTTCATAATGATCGGGCCAAAATTTAGTTAAAATTGTAAAGCGAAATGTAGCCTCGCTAAAGTTGCCATTTCTGTAATATTTTTTTCCTAACTTAAAGTTTGATTCAGATAGATTTTTTGACCTTTTGGCCATTAATCTTAAATTTAGTATAAATTTATTAGAAGATTTTTGAATATTATTGAAAAAATCATGGATTCCAGATTTCTTATCCTTTGCCGAGTTATATCCAAGAAGTTTTTGAATTGTGCCAAAGTTCATAAATTAATAAAAAATTTAAATTAATTTTTTAGACATCGGTGTAATACCAATTATCAGATTTAACTACACATTTAGATGCAATAGTTCCCTTCTATTTTTTCTCTAGAAAACTCAAAATACGACCAATATTCCAAAAGTTTTCTAGAAAAACATAAAAGAAAAATCTTTTTGTTAATTGCGTAGTTAAGTTTGATAATTGGTATAATGCTATATTTAGACTTCATTTTTTTAGCCCAAGGTTTAAAAAACGAGAGTAATATTTAAGCAAGTTTACTAAAGTCTAAAAGGAATGTATCTAATATAATATTTGCTGCAATTTTATCAATTGTTTTTTTTCTACTATGCTTTCTTTTTAATTTTAAATTATCATCAATAAATATTCTTGCAGAAGAGCTACTGTACCTCTCATCATACAATATTATTTTAATTTTACCTAGTAAGAATATATTGATATTATCAGCAAAACGTCTAACAAATATGCTGATATTAGTTTCGCTGCCATCAAGATGGATTGGTAATCCAATAACCAATAATTCAACCTCATTTTTTTCGATGTATTCTTTTATTTTGGGGAAATCCTTTTTATTTCCTGAGCGGTCAATTGTGGTAAATGGGTTGCATATAGTTCTTGAGGGGTCACAAATTGCCACTCCAATTACTTTCGTTCCGACATCTAGGGATAGAAATCTGCTTTCTGTCTGTAAGTCTCCTTTTAAATCTACTATGTTGCTATATATCATGATTAAATTTATAATTTAACTTCCTATTGCCACTTTTAGGTTAAAATAAATATCATATAGATGATTAAGTTAGTCAAATTACTTGCAAGTAAGCAATATTTCGTTACAGCAATTGGTACGGATATTGGTAAAACTTATTTCACAACAAGTTTGTGCCAAATCTTATTAAATATTGGTCAAAAAGCAAACATTATTAAGCCTGTGATTAGCGGTTTTAATTTAAATGATAACAACAATGATACGTTGACAATATTAAGTAGTCTTGGGCTGGAAAAGAGTGTTGATAATATTGATAAAGTATCGCCTTTTAGATTAAAATTACCATTATCTCCAGATATAGCTGCCAAAGCCGAGGGGGTGGAGTTAAGTTTTAATAAAATTACAGATTTTTGTTTAGATAATATTAAGAAGTCAAAAAGAAGTAACGAATTTTTGTTTATAGAGGGTGCTGGTGGAGTTATGAGCCCAATTACGCATGATAAAACATTTGTTGATTTAATGCAAAAATTATCTATCCCTGTAATTTTAATAATTAATAATTATTTAGGATCGATTAGTCACACTTTGACAGCTATTAAAGTCTTGGAACAGTGTAATGTTGATTTGGAATATATTATTTTAAATTTTAGAGAAGGTAGGGAGTCTGGAACGGCTTTGGAAATATTGGAATCTTTAAATAGGTTTACTAATAAGAAGATTATTGTTCTATGAAATTTAGTGACGAAGGAGTTGTTATTTTTGCTAAAAAACATGGAGAAAATTCTCTTATAATTAAAATTCTTTCCAAAGAAAATGGGGTTTGTACTGCTTTTGTTAAACAATCTGCAAGCCCCAAGAATTATTCAAAATATCAGATTGGTAATTTAGTTTTTTTTGATTTATATGCCAAAAATAGCGATAGCTTATCTTATGTTCGTGTTGAAAATTTAGCATCTTTTGCATCTAGACATATATTGAGTTTTACTAAATTAAATATAATTAATTTATTTTGCCTAATAATTTCTAAAAATTTTATGGATCAAGATCCTAATAAGGATTTATTTTCTTCATTTATATTATTTTTACAATCTTTAGATCAGGATGATAAGCTTATTTTGGCGAATATTATTAAGTTTAAATTAAAATTGCTTGAAATATCTGGTTATGGCTTGGATTTATCTTCTTGTGCTGTCACTGGTAAGAAGGATGGTTTGTATTTTATCTCGCCAAAATCTGGTAGGGCAGCTTCTTATGAGTCTGGTAAGCCTTACGAAGATAAATTATTTCTTCTAACAAAATTTTTTAAAAATAACCTAATTCTAAGTAACGATATTAACGGCGATGATCTTATGGAGAGTGTAAATATTACTATATTTTTTATGAAAAAATATGATTTACTTAGTGGGGGGTTGATAGATCTAAGTAAGAAAATTAATAAATCTCTTTTAGAGAGTCTTTAGAAATCTTTACTTTCAATAGCCACTTTGGGTATTTTGGAAAAAAGAGCAAAGATTGATTTATTAAATTTCTATGTTTTATGTAAAGATAAGTTTTGGTATAGTTAACTCTGGCTACCCTTTATGTAAAGCATTTTTTCTTTAGCTTCATAGACTCTAGTAATAACTTTATCTATTGCAACTAGGGTATTAGTTTTTATTTTTTCTGATCGAGGTTGTTTTATATAATTGATAAATTCTTCGGACATGTCGTCGGCACAATTTTCCAAGGTTTTTATGATAGATTGCACAATTTTAAACTCGGCATCTCTTTGTAACTCAGGATCGTCTTGAGATAGATCTATTAACTGATCAATGAAATTGTAGTATTTCATGATTTTATTGTAAATATCTTCTTGTTTGTTGGTTGCCATAATTTAACGATTTTTAGTTATCATCATCACTAACTTCATCATCCTCAATTACTTCTCCATCAGTATCAGCAACATCTTCGTCAACCCCTTCTTCATCAAACTCCTTGTCGAAATCATCATCAACACTAGACGAGCCAAAGGATATCATTTTGTTTTTAGCCTTTGATACAATTTCCTCCTTCGCCTCATCAATGGAGATGTTTTTAATTAATGAATATTCGGTTGACAATCTTTCCAGGGCGCTTTCATAAATTAGTCTTTCACTATATGATCTATCGGCATCTGAGATGTCTCTGGTTAAGTCTCTAAGGACTTCTGCTAGTAATCTTATGTCGCCAGAATTAACTTTGTTTTCATATTCTTGAGCTCTCCTGCTCCACATACCTTTTTGCTTTCTTGTTCCACTTTGCAGTATAGAAAGTATTTCACTCATATCATCCAACTCTATTAGGTGGCGCAAGTTAACTTTAGATGCTTTTTGATACGGAATGGTTAGTCTCATATTCTCTCTCTCAAAGAAAACAATAATTGTCTTCATTTTTTGATTAAGAATGGTCACTTCTTTAACTTCCACTACCTTCCCTACTCCATGACTAGGATAAACTACATGATTTCCAGCCTTGAATGTTGTTTTTTTTGTACTTGAGGTGTTTTTTCTTTGCTCCACTATCATTTTGCAATTTAAAATAAAATAAACTAAACTAGCACTTTAGCATTAAGATTTAAGAGTTGCAATTTAAAATTATGAGTAAACCCACCTTTTTTAAATTCAGGGTCAAACATTACGTAGAAAGATTGTTAGATTACAAATTATTCGATCTTATCGCCCTATCTGTCGTGATTTTATTAATCATATTACATCTTTTTTTATACTCTACTCAAAAAGAAGATAATTATCAGAAAAGTGACGAATATACAAATATAGAAGTTAGTTTATCTGAAGGTTTTAATTTTTTTCTTAACACTAGTCATCTAATCAACTATAAGATAAAGAAAAAAGATACAATTATCAAGATTTTGTCTGATATAGGTATTTCCGACAATGCAACTTTTGATATTCTTAAGGTGATGAGGGAAAAAATTAACCCCAAATCAATTGTTGTTGGACAAAATTTAATTTTAAAATACCATGTCAAAAAAAGTTACAAAGACATAATAAGTGAGGATAAAGAGGTAGAAGAGAATAGTATTTTAAGTGAGTTAATCATCCAAATTGATTCCGAAACTCAGATTGCCATAATTAGACAAGCTGACGATTCCTATCTAGCTTTTAGGGTAGAAAAAGAGCTTAACAAAAAGATAGTTAAATACGACTTTATAATAAATAATAGTCTTTTTGTTGATGGTCAAAAATTTGGGGTGCCCGCAAATACCATGATTAATATTATTAATTTATATAGTTTTGATGTTGATTTTCAGCGTGATATCAGGGTTGGTGATCAAGTTGAAATATTATTAGAAAACTTTTACGATCAAGATGGTGAGTTCGTTAAAAATGGCAACATCTTATTTTCCTCTCTGACTTTACGTAAAAAACCAGTTGATATCTATTTATTTAATAATGGTAAATTTAATCAGTATTTAAGCAAAGATGGAAGATCAATTAAAAAATCTCTTTTAAAAACCCCAATTAATGGAGCAAGACTTTCTTCTGGCTTTGGCCTTAGGCGTCACCCCGTTTTAAAATATACTAAAATGCATCGAGGTCTTGATTTTGCGGCCCCACGTGGCACTCCAATTTTTGCAGCAGGTAACGGTTCCATAACATACCGTGGAAGAAGGGGTGCTTATGGAAATTTTATATTAATTAAGCATAATAATGGTTATGAAACGGCCTACGCTCATTTAAGTAGATTCAATAAGAAATTCAGAAAAGGATCTAGAGTGGAGCAGGGAGATGTGATTGGTTACGTTGGCACAACTGGTCGCTCAACTGGTCCACATTTACATTATGAGATTAGAAAAAATGGCAAAAGAGTAAATCCTAGCAGAATAAAAACTATTATAAGTAAAAGATTGCCTAAGAAGGGTTTGAAAAAATTCTTTGAGCAGAAAAGTTACATAGACTCCCTTCGTACCATTACCTCTAATCAAAATCTTTTTTAGAACAATACCGGTACCAAGGTCTATGTTAAAAACTATGTTAAAAATTAAAAAATATATAAAAATATGATAGATTATAATTCAAGAATATTATTTTTTGGTTGTGGTAAGATGGGGTCAGCTATTTTACAAAACTTTTTAGATAAAAATATAGATCCAAAAAATATCACTATCATTGACCCATTAATAAAAAATAAAATTATTAACATTAATTATTTTTCTTCTATTGCGCAGGCTTCTGATGATCATAAGTTTGATTTAGTTATTTTTGCATTTAAGCCTCAAGAGGCAGATAAGATTTTGTCACAAATCATTAAATATAATATCTTTCGTCAAAATACTATTTTTGTTTCAATTCTAGCTGGCATAAAGATTGAGTTTTTTGCTAATTTTCTTGGAAAAGAAGCGAAAATCATTCGTATTATGCCAAATTTACCAATGGCAATAGGTGAGGGTATCTCTGCTTTTGTTGCTAATAATCATTTGGGAGCGGACGAAGTTAAGTCTGTAATGGATTTTTGGTCAAAAAACTTAACATTGAAGTCAGAAAAAGAAATTGACTTATTTACTGCAATCGCCGGAAGTGGTCCAGCTTATTTGTTTTTATTTGCTAATGAATTAATTCAAATTGCTAAAAAATCTGGAATTGAAGATGTAGATGCAAGAAAAATGGTGGTACAAATGCTTTATGGATCTTCTAAAATGCTTCTTGATAAAAAATTTGATATTGTGGATTTAATTGATT
>JBLHPX010000054.1:0-6059 GCA_047624545.1 Ulvibacter sp. | reverse complement strand
TATATAAAGATTCTTTATTATAAATAATTTCCATAGCTCTGCCACCAAGAACGTTACTTGGACGAATTACAATTGGATAGCCAATCTTATCAACCGATTTCTCAATATCTTTTAATTTATGACAAATGTCATTCTCTGGTTGAATAAGGTTAATTTTATGAAGTAATTGTTGGAACCTTTCACGATCTTCGGCTAAATCAATCTTGTCAAAAGGAGTGCCGATGATTGGTAAATTAAATTTACTAAGATATTTTGCTAATTTTAAAGCAGTTTGACCACCGAATTGTACTATTACACCAAGTAATTCACCTTTTTCCTGCTCTCTTCTAACGATCTCTAAAACATATTCTGCAGTCATTGGCTCAAAATATAACCTATCAGAAGTATCGTAATCAGTTGAAACGGTTTCTGGATTACAATTGATCATAATAGTTTCAAAACCAGCTTCTGACAAAGTAAAGCAAGCATGAACACAGGCATAATCAAATTCAATACCTTGTCCGATTCTGTTTGGACCGCCACCCAAAATAATAACTTTCTTTTTATCAGAAATTTCCGCCTCACACTCAGCTCCAGTTATATGATCGCCCTCATAACAAGAATACATATATTTAGTAAAGGATTTAAACTCAGCAGAGCAGGTATCGATCCTCTTAAAGACCGGCTTAACACCCAATTCTGAACGTAAATCCGCAATCTCAAACTCGTCCCTATTGGTTAATTTTGCCAATCTTGAATCTGAAAAACCTAGTTTTTTTAATTTTAATAATTCAGCCTTATCAGTCTTAATGCCACTTCTTTTAATTTTTTCCTCTTCCTTAATAATTTTAGCAATCTGTGACACAAACCACTTATCATAGTAAGTAATTTGACAAACCTCTTCAATAGAAATTTTATATCTGAGGGCGTGAGCAATTAACAAAATTCTGTTTGGACTAAATAACCTCAACTTCTTTTTAATAATTTGCTGATTTTCTTTTAGGGAGTTTTTGTCAGTTACGCCCTCTATCTCAACCTCAGTAAATCCATCTAAGCCAATCTCCATTGAACAAAGCGCTTTTTGAATTGATTCGGCAAAATTTCTACCAATTGCCATCGCCTCACCAACCGACCTCATGGCACTTGAAAGGATTGGGTTGGCGTCTTGGAACTTTTCAAAAGTAAACCTTGGAACCTTAGTGACGATATAATCAATTGTCGGCTCAAAAGAAGCTGGAGTAACTTTAGTTATGTCATTCTGAATTTCATCCAAACCATAACCAACAGCAAGTAATGCTGCAACTTTAGCGATTGGAAATCCGGTTGCTTTGGAAGCGAGAGCGGAAGACCTAGAAACTCTAGGATTCATCTCAATAACTACTAAGCGACCATCATTTGGATTGACAGCAAATTGCACATTAGAACCTCCAGTTTCAACTCCAATTTCCCTGATAACAGCAATTGAAGCATTTCGCATTTGTTGATATTCCTTATCCGTTAAAGTTAAGGCTGGAGCAACCGTAATGGAATCGCCAGTATGAATTCCCATAGGGTCAATATTTTCAATAGAGCAAATAATAATAGCATTATCTTTACTATCCCTAACTACCTCCATCTCATATTCTTTCCAACCTATAATTGATTCATCAATTTGTACCTCGCCAACAGGCGATAAACTCAGGCCGTTTTTAACAATTTCTTTAAGCTCTTCTATGGTTTCGGCAATACCACCACCACTGCCACCAAGGGTAAAAGAAGGTCGAATAATGGCTGGCAAGCCAATTTCTTTTACCACCTCTAAAGCCTGATCTATAGAATTAATCACAGCATTTTTTGGCACTTCAAGGCCAATTTTAGCCATGGCTCTATTAAATAATTCACGATCTTCGGCTTTTCTAATAGCCTTTGAATCAGCGCCAATCATTTTCACACCATATTTTTTCAAAACTCCATTCTTTTCTAAAGATAGAGCGCAATTAAGAGCTGTTTGACCACCAACAGTTGGCAAGATTGCATCAGGCTTTTCTTTAATAATGATTTGTTCAACTACTTCTGGGGTAATTGGTTCAATATAGGTGCGATCAGCAGTTTGCTGGTCTGTCATGATGGTTGCCGGATTAGAATTAATTAGAATAGTTTTGTAACCCTCATCTTTTAAAGCCTTGCAGGCCTGAGTTCCAGAATAATCAAACTCACAAGCCTGTCCAATAACAATTGGCCCAGCACCGATAATCAAAATTGATTTTATTTCAGTATTTTTTGGCATCTGATTTATAATTTTTTATTAACCAATGTGTAAGTTACATATTGGTTAATATGTTTTGTTTAAATTTATCGAATAAATATCTACTATCATGAGGGCCTGGAGAACTTTCTGGATGATACTGGACTGAAAATATTGGTTGTTTTTTCAACTCAATACCCTGAATTGTTTGGTCAAAAAGAGAAATATGAGTTACCTCTACATTTTCCGGAATGTTATCCTTAGAGGCGCAAAAGCCATGATTTTGACTGGTAATTTCAACAAGATTATTCTGCAAATTTTTAACTGGATGATTAGACCCCCTGTGACCTTGGTGCATTTTAATAGTTGAAAGTCCAGCTGCTATACAAAGTAATTGGTGACCCATACAAATACCAAAAATTGGCACATTATCTGCAAGTAATTTTTTAATTACAGGAACTGCATATTCTGAAGTTTTAAGTGGATCTGCAGGACCGTTAGAAAGAAAAATTCCATCAAAATCAGTAGCAATAATGTCTGCATAAGAAGCGGTCGCTGGTAAAATAGTTAGATCAAAATTTTGCTCAGCAAGGCATCTTAAAATATTTTCCTTAATACCATAATCAATGATCGTAACCTTATATTTTTTTTGATCAGGATGAATTGCAGAATATTTTAATTCCAACAGATCATATAATTTTTGATCCCAGAAATATTTTTTTCTAGTTGTAACCTTAGAAGCGAGGTCGACATTTTTTAAAGTTGGAAGATCGGTAATTTTAGAAATTAATTTATCAGTGTCGATCTCTTCACCAATTTTAGTAAAAAATATAATGGAATTTCTAGCACCCTTATCGCGAATATTTTTGGTCAATCTACGAGTGTCGATATTGCAAATGGCAGTAAGATTATTTTTACAAAGCCACTCATTAAGGTTAATCTTGCTTCTAAAATTTGAATCTTCGGTAATTTCATCACGAATTACCAAGCCTTTACAATGTGGTTTTGACGATTCATTATCAATGTCATTGCAGCCAACATTGCCAATATGAGGGAAGGTAAAAGTAATGATTTGACCAGCATAAGATGGGTCAGTCAAAATTTCTTGATAACCAGTAATAGAAGTGTTGAAACAAATTTCACCAACAGTCTCGCCGTAAGAACCAGCGCCTTTTCCGAAAAAAAAACTACCATCAGATAAACAAATGACGGCATCTATATTTTCATCGGCGATTATTTTCATCAGTTATTATAAGTAATCATATTGTTAAATTTTCTAGAATGATTATAGGTATAATAGATATGTTAGTCAAGAGATAGAGCTGGAAATAATTTAGGAAAATTTGATAGTTAGTTTGCTATTTTTAACTAAATGTGGACAGCTCAACGACTTAGAGAAAAGAGTAGAGTTATATTATAATAGGTAGTTTATTAATTTGGTTGGTAGGCTTTATATTCGATAATTTTTTTATGTATTCCGACGTGACTACTTAAATCTTGAAAAAAGAAATTGTTAAACATAAGTAATATGTAGTATAAATTCTGAATTGTAGTTAGCCTAATATTTCAGCTATGATTGATAAAGCTTCTCAAAAAGTTATTTTATCTTTTAATAGAAATAAAACTAGCTCTACCTTGTGCTGTGGCTTATTAGATAGGATATCTAAGATTCCAAAACATATCAGAAAAACAATGATTTTTGACAATGGAGGAGAATTTGCTAATCATATCAATTATCATCTCAAAGGATTTAAAACTTATTTCTGTGATGCTTACAGCCCTTGGCAAAAAGGATTGGTAGAAAAGATAAATTCCATGATTCACAGAATCTTTCCGAAAGATAAAAACATTACAAAATTAACGATAAAGAAATTACAAAAAATAGAAAATTTACTCAATAATATGCCAAGAAAAATATTAGGATACAAAACTCCTAACCAAGTTTGGAACGAGAAGCTAAAATTAGCATCAAATTCATTGGTCTAGAAATTATAGACTTTGTTCGAATTGGGGGTTGGATTTAGCTCTTCGACACCTCTATCTCAAAATGTCTTTTCTGCGGGTTTCAAAGTCCAGTTAGATTGTATCTTGTAGAATTTATACACTTCTTTTTGTAAGCACCTCTTTAATCGAGCCTCTGCAACTCAAAATTTAGACTATTACAAGCTGCCCTCTTTACGACGCATTTTATCAACCTCGCCAAGATGAGATTCTTCTTCAACAATCTTTTGTACCGCATATTCTCTAACTAAAATATAGTCAGTAGCGTCTTCGGTTAATTTTAGTAAATTTTTGTATAAATCAAGAGAGTTGTTTTCGTGCTGCCTTGACTCTTCTAAGATGGCGTCAATATTGTGATTCTCGGTCTCTAATAATGTCCCAATAGCAAGGGAGGGGTGGCCACCATAGTGCGTGATCATTTCCCCAGCTTCTCCAGCGTGTAGAAGAGACTCGTCTGCCTGCTCTTTTAGCCATTTGACAATTGGAATTCTATTGTGACCAAAGATCATTAGAGAATAATGTGTATATCTAACCACCCCTGCCAACTCAGTTTCTAAAATTTTATTAAGAATACTGATAATTTTTTGTGTTTGATTGTTCATAATTAATAATTTTCTATAGAGATTAAATAAATTGTTTGACAATAATCTTGAGCCCACCCCCCTTTATAAGGTACTATAAATGGGAATTAGTACTACTCGTTATCTTTCAAATATTGATCATAAGCGTTCTGGTCCATTAAGTCATCAAGTTTATTGCTACCATCTAATTTAATTTTAACTAGCCATCCTTCATCTTGAGCGCACTGATTAATTCTTTCTGGGTGGTTATTAAGAATATCATTAATAGCGATCACTTCGCCAGAAATAGGCATATAGACATCAGAGGCTGATTTGGCAGATTCAACAACTGCAAAGGCGTCGCTTCTAGTAAATTTTGCCCCAACTTCAGGAAGTTCAACATAAACTAACTCACCAAGAGCTTCAACCGCATGCTTACTAATGCCGATAGTTCCTTCGTCACCCTCAACTTCTATCCATTCGTGATCTTTTGTAAATCTAAGTATCATGGTTTTTAAATTTAATTAATTTTATTATAGCAATTCATTTCAACAATATTTACCGAAATAGCAAGATTTTTTTTGTCCACAGAGTTGGAAAAGTAATTTTTTGCTAATTCTAGTAAATTTTGAGAAAAACTTTCTACCTTACTTTTTGATCTGCCTGGTAGGATTTTAATCTCAAAAAAAACAAAAGATTTTTCTTCGTTACCGTCGGACAGGTAGAAATCTTCAAATTTTATTGCCCTGCTTTTACAAGCCTCAATATTTGCGTCTAAATTTTTAACTAGTAAATCATGTATTTTAGGAAATAATTCCTTAGAAAAAGCTATGTTTTTTTCAGCGATGTTTGAGCTATATTCTAAAACTATGTGAGGCATTATTTATTGCTTTTTGTTCTAGCTGGCAAAAAATTTGGAGAACAAATTTCAGCTAAAATTTTTCTATTTCTGACGATTACATGTAGTTTATCACCATTAATCGCAATATCAGAAGGTAGATATGTTTGTCCAATTGAAGTCTTTAATGTTGGAGAAAATCCTCCACTGGTTAGTTTTCCAATAATTTTACCATCTCTTTCAATTTTTGCACCCTCTCTCGCTATTCCTTTTTCAAGAATCTTAATGCCAACTCGTTTAATTTTAGCTCCATTTGCTTTTTCAGGAATGATTCTGTCGGAACCAAAAAAACTGTCATTAGTCTTGCTAACAACCCAAGATAATCCTGCCTCAACCGGGCTTGTTTCTTCATTAAGGTCGTGACCATATAATGGATACCCCATTTCCAACCTTAAGC
>JBLHPX010000053.1:0-6078 GCA_047624545.1 Ulvibacter sp. | reverse complement strand
GAATCTTTCTTTTCAATTGAGTGTTAAAAATTTCTTCGATCTTACCTTCTTCTATATTAACAATATTTGCAACTCTTCTGTAAGAACTAACAATTGATTTACTTTCTTTATTATTAGTAAAATCATTAATAAACCTCACACGATTTACAAAATCAATCAAATTATATTTTCTCTGCTTGTTATTCTTTATCTGAAATTCGTAAGACCTAGCAACCTCATTAACTACTTTTGAATTAAGAGATTTGTCGTCTTTTAGAATAAATTTCAATCTTTCTAGGAAGAAGTGTATAATCTCATAAGAGATTTTCTTTTTTAATGCTGGAATTTCTTTCCTCTTAAGGTCGGGATAATTTTTTAAAATTATTGAATTAGAAAATAAGCTAAGAGATTTGTCGATCACAATTTTTAAAGGAATATGGATATTATTTTTTAAAACAATATTAATAATTCCTATGGCCATCCTTCTAATTGCCAAAGGATCTTTTGAGCTTGTTGGCCTTTGGTTAGCCAAGAACAGGCCACATATAGTGTCTATTTTGTCTGATATTGCCAACAATTGACCATGATTAGTGTTAGGTAATGAACCTTTAGAGCCAATTGGCATGTATTGCTCTGATATTGCATCTGCTATTTTATGATTGATGCGTGAATTTTTACAATAATAACTACCAATTAAACCTTGTAACTCTGGAAACTCGGCTACAGCCTTTGTGGTCAAGTCATTTTTGCACAATGTAGCCATCTCTTCCAGAATAGTTATGTCACAATGAGAAAACCATACAGACATGAATTTACTTATACTCTTAATTCTTATGATTTTATGAAATAAAGAATCTAATTTTTCATGAAATATTATATTTTTAAGGAGCTCTGTTCTATCAGAAAATTCTATTTTTTTATCTTCATCTATAAAGAATTTTGCATCGCTTAATCTAGCTCGTAACACCTTTTCATTATCAAGGATAATTTTATTATTATTTTTACAATCAATATTACTAATAAATATAAAATATGGAGCTAAATTGCCATATTTATCCTTGGTACAAAGATATTTTTGGTGATTTTTTATAGTCAGGATTAAAACTTCTGACGGTAAATGCATAAAATTATCATCAATTTTTCCAACTAATATTTTAGGAGAGCTGACAAGTCCAATAATTTCATCAATTAATGGACTACTATAAAGTTTCTCTACTGTGTCTATATTTTTATCTTCGCAAATTTCTTTTATCCCGCTATATATCAATTCCCTTCTCTGAGTATGGTTAAAAATAATATTATTTTTTAACAATACTTCTTCATAAGAAGTAAAGTTTTCAATTTTAATATTTTTATTATTAATAATTGTTGAGCTTTTAGATGTCAGGTTAGCAAATTCAAATTGAATCAAATTTTTGTTAAAAATTGCCATAATATTCCTAATAGGCCTAATCCAAAAATCTTCATTAGAATTGGATCCGTGCCATCTCATTGTTTTTGGCCATTTTAGAGATATCTTTTTTAGTAAAAGTGGAATTTCTTCCTTTAGAGTAGAAATAACTTCTGTTTTTTTTTCGGGGATTAGCGTGTAATAATGCTCACTACCGCTTTTAATTTTAGTCTCTAAATCTGAGACGTGATTTAAATTAACCGATCTCAAGAAGCCATCAATCGCCTTTTGGTTAGCATTAATTTTTGGTCCAAACCTATCCTTTGTTGGAGTTATTTTTGTGTCATCTATGTTTTTTGCTAAAAATATTATTCTATTTGGCGATATAAACGATAATATCTGTTTTTTATCGTATTTTATGTCATTTTCTATAAAAAAATTACAAAAAACTTCTTCAACATCGATTATTGCTTTTTTTTGCATTCTGGCCGGAATCTCTTCACAAAAAATTTCCAATAAAAATTCTGACATCATTAAATTTTCTTTGATATTTCAATAGCTAACTTACTAATAGAGGTAATAACAAGTTTTAATGGTTGGTATAATTTTGAATCCTCAGCTTTATTTTCAAGAGCAATATTCATATGCTCCAACTCTTCTTTTTGAAACTGCTCTATTTTTTCTATTAATTGCTCATTGCCTCTGGGATTTGTTTTTAACTCTTGTAATTGATGTTCGTAATGCTTATCTATCACCTCTTCAACTGCAACAGTGCATGTCATAGCAGCTTTTTCACCCATTTTGGCTGTAATATAGCCCATAGTAAATCCTGCTACATTCCAGAGTGGCTGCAGTAAGGTTGGCCTAATCCTATCTTTCTTTATTTTTTTATCAAAATATTCAAAATGCTCTTCTTCCTGATTTTTCATGTGATTCAGGGTTTCAAGAATCTTTTTATTTGAATTTCTTAGGGCAAAAATTTGACCAGAATAAATTCTTTTGGCTCCATATTCACCAGCATGATTAACTCTAATAATCTCGTCTATTTTACTTTTTATCATAGAATTTTTTGTTAGTTCTTGCCATCTGTAGCAATAATTTACTTGGGGTAAATCTTGTTCCTGTAGATTTTTGGTATTTTCTTAATTTGTCAACAATTCTTTTTGACCCAATAGTATCTGCATATTTTAATAATCCACCATGAAATGGAGGAAAGCCAGTGCCAAATATCATGGCAATATCAAGCTCAGTTACATTGGAAATAACTTTTTCTTCTAAACATCTACTAGCTTCATTTATCATTATTAGAGTTAGTCTGTCGATAATTTCATCTTTTGATAAGTTTCTAGATATAATTTTTTTAGATACCCTAATTTTATCTAAAATCTTTTCAATATTTGTATTTACTCCTAAATTTTTTCCAGATTTATTATATTTATAAAATCCTAAATTAGTCTTTTTACCTAGAAGTTTCTTGTCTTCTGACACTTTTGATAAAATATTACATACCCTCATCCTTCTACCATAAGCTTCAAAAAGACTAATTGCAACCTTGTGACCAACATCTATACCCACAACATCAGACAATATAAATGGCCCCATTGGCATGCCAAATTCAGAAATAATTTGATCAATTTCCTTAATATTCCCACCTTCTTCGATTAAAAAACCAGATTCATTAATAAATGGCAACAAGATTCTATTAACTAGGAAGCCAGCAACGTCTTTAACAACTATGGGAGTTTTTCCCATTTCAAGAGTGAGTGCAACTATTTTATCAATAGTTTTTTGACTAGTTTCTTCTCCTCTTATCACCTCAACCAGTGGCATTCTATTTACCGGGTTAAAAAAATGCATACCAATAAATCTTTCTGGATTTTTTAAGGATTTAGACATTTCGGTAATAGAGAGGGAAGAGGTATTACTAGCTATAATACAACTCTTGCTAATAAACTTTTCTAACTCTGTAAAAGTAGTTTTTTTTATATCAATATTCTCAACAATTGCTTCAATTACAATTTCAGAATCTTTAAAGTGCTCATAGGTTAAATCATGATCAATTTTGTTTATTTTTTGAGATATTTCGTTTTTAGTAACTTTTTTAATTTTTAATAGCTGATTATATATTTTTAGACATTGTTTATAGCCAAGGGCTATTGCTACGTTATTAATATCCTTCATTCTAACCTTAATATCAATTTTACTTAGAATAAACGCAATACCACCGCCCATAATACCGGCACCAAGCAATCCAGCTTGAGAAATTTTTGTAATATTTTTTATATCATGCTTTTTTTTAACCTCCTCACTAGCAAAAAATAAATGAATAAGGTTTTTAGAGACCTTGCCAATAACTAATTTAGAAAATTCTGCAGCTTCTATCTGACAGCCATCAATCTTATTTTTTTTATTGTAAGTATTTTTAATAACTTTTAGTGCTGCAATTGGTGCTGGGTAGAGATTTTTTGTCTGCTTAACTAAACTTTTACGGGTAAAATAAAAAATAAAATATTTTTTTAATATTTCTGTAAAAAACCGCCTTCTTGACGATTTCTCTCTTTTTTGTAAAAATTTATTATCCAAATTATCTGACAATATTTTTTTTAGGAAAGTATTTATATCTTCTTCAATAAATTCTTCATTTATAATGGCATCAATTAACCCTATTTTATATGATTTTTTACTGTCGATAGCTTTACCACCTAATATCATCTTTAGTGACTGCTCCAACCCAACTAATCTTGGCAATCTTTGTGTACCACCAAATCCAGGAAATATACCTAAATTTACCTCAGGTAATCCTAACTTTGTTTTAGGATTTTTAACGGCTATTCTATATTTGCAAGATAAGGCAAACTCTAATCCTCCGCCAAGACAAGCACCGTTAATAATGCATATTGTCGGTATTTGTAGATTTTCTAATTTAAAAAAAATATTTTGAGCTTCGGTTACTTTTTTAAGAGCCTCTTTTTTGCTGGTAATTTCTTTTATTTCATTAATATCGGCACCTGCAATAAAAATATTTTTTTTAGCACTAGATATTATTAAGGCTTTTAGTTTAAGGTTTTTTACAATTTTTTCTAATATATTCTCAAGCTCTATTAAAATCTTTTCACTAAGCTTGTTAATTTTTTCATCCTGCAGGTTAAAAACTAAGTAAGCAATGTTATCTTGTATTTTAAGTTGCAAATTTTTAGCCATTAGTTTTTATAATAAAAAATTTAATTATACTATCCTTATCTATTTTATCATATGAAATTTTTAATATTTCAGAACCTCTTGTAAAGGAGGCGTAATTAATCGATTTATCGATCTGGTTCCAACCTAAATTTTTTAAATTTATTTTATAATATTTTTGGATGTCACTTATTTTAGCTTTAGATTTATAGGTAATATTTGATATATTGCCAGAAGAAGAATCAAAATTCAATGTCTCATCCTCAATAGCTTTAAAGTCTAAAAATAGGGGTATATCACTATTATTTGGTAAAAATTTTTCTTTTGTAGAGTTTTTGTTGTTATGTATTTTATTATTACATGATGTTAGGGGGGATATTAAAATAAGTACTAATAGATATTTTGCGATTTTCATTTTTATAAATAGTTTTTTTAATAACAATATCTGATTTTTAGATATTTTTTTTAAATTAAAAGCTAAAAATGCTATTATTTGATAATTTTTAATTATTTCTTGACTTTAACTAAAAAAAATAGCAAAATTTTTGTTAGATTTTTGTAAAATTTACCATAACAAGCCTATGGATTACTTTGCTTTCTACTTTAAGTGTTGCGATAGGATAGGGTGATAAGAAAAAATTTATTTTATCTATTTTTGTCCTTGAATTTTCATTATTTTTTGTAGATACTCTGACTTTCGTATTTTTATTGGGATGTGGCCAAGCGGTAAGGCAACTGGTTTTGATCCAGTCATGCGCAGGTTCGAATCCTGCCATCCCAGCCATTCATAATGACTAATCAAATCAGCCATCAAATGAAATGGTTTTTTCAAGTTAAACCTTAGCTTCTCGCCATTCATTCTTAAGTTCGAAAACATGAAATTTATCAATTGTCGTTTTTCTGCTATTTTCGAACTTTCAAAAATCTCATAAACTCTTGAAGCTAGAGAAATAAAGGTCGTAAGGGTTATTGAAAATTCATTATTATGAATGAATCCGAATTCTCTTGGTTTGTAATAAAAGTTAGAACGAGTTATTTCCAATATCTTACATTGCTTTCGGACACTTAAATCAGGAGAGTCCTTATCTAGCATAAGAATTCTCCTCTTTTTATCTAAGCGTCTAAGACTTTTTTTAAGAAACTATTTTCTACAAATAATTCCCCTATCTTACTATTGAGAGATTCAATCTTTTTATCATATTCTTTCCTTTTATTATCACCTGAATCCTTTTGGTTAAAAACTAAATCTGAGGATGATTTTAGTTTAGATACCCATTTATGTATGGTTGACTTACTTGTATAGTCCCTGTAAGTAGTGAAGCGGATTTTTATAAAAAACTTTTGGCATTATTTTATATTGTTCTATTAAGAAATCAAAGGGTGTTTTGAATTTTAAAGTCTTCAGTCTTTTTGAAAGATTATATGCGAATATAAACTCCTGAAGATGTGTCTCTAATTGATGAAAATCATCGTAATGATAGATCTTTGTAGTAGCATCTCTCTCTACCTGTCCATTAGTCCAAGGATGTCTA
>JBLHPX010000052.1:0-6092 GCA_047624545.1 Ulvibacter sp. | reverse complement strand
TCCCTTTAGAATACGAATATTAAATTGATCCAAAATTGTTTTATTTCTAGTTCCTTCTGTAAATTTTTTACTTACCTTTATAAATTCTGCAATTACTTTTGAACCCAGAGCAGGACTCATTGGCTCTAATTCCATTTTTTTTATATTTTTCTCAAAAAGACTTTTATCTTTTTTTAAGCGCTCTCGCTCAACCTTCATTTCTTCCAAGCGTCTTACATTTCTTTTTCGCCTCGCTCTTACACCGCGATTTGCCCAATCCTCTTCAAGACCTAAGATTTTTTCTCTATTTTTTAATTCACGAGCTTCCTGTCCTAAAAGCTTGTTAGACCACTCTTCAAAGTGACTATAACCTTTTGGACATATTCGTATTTTACCCCTATCTAGCCAAAATACTTTATCCGAAATATTTTTAAGAAATGTTCTGTCGTGACTTATACAAACTAAAGTTCCTCTGTAAGAACGAAGATAATTTTCTAACCATTGCACTGACTCGAAATCAAGATGATTGGTAGGTTCGTCTAATAATAATAAATCAGGATTTTCAATTAATGTTTTCGCCAAAGAGGCTCTTCTTAATTGTCCACCGGATAAATTTTTCATAATACTTTCTAGATCCAATTGCAAAGGATGGGCAATCATATCAATCATGTAGGATGAATCTTCGTTTTGGTTTTCTATTTTCAAACCAGAGAATAAATAATCATACACTTTTTGCTCTGGGGAGAATTTAATATCTTGAGTTAAATAACCAATTGTAAGGCCGCTCAATTCTATACGTTTACCCGAATCAAAGATCTGAGTACCAACTATCATATTCATTAAAGTTGTTTTTCCCGCTCCATTTTTTCCTATGATGCATATTTTATTTCCTTCGTGAATATTAAACGAAAGGTCCTTAAATAACGTAGTTTTAGAAAAACTAACAGAGGCTTCTTGAATCGAAACTATAATTACAACTCCCATCTATAAATCATTTTTTGTTATTAATAAAATTGTAAAAGACTTTAGACTGATACAAAACTTACTCTTTCTTTCTTGTTTAATCTATCTTAATGTTTCGGGGTAATAATACCAATTCCCATCTTTAAAATATATAAGTTAAAACAGATTTTTTCTTTATCTTTTTATCCTTAAATCATCAACCTATTAACATAGGGCGGACATTTTTTAATAATTTATGAATAAAAATATTTCGAAAAAAACTGCTTTAAAGATGGGAATTGGTATAATAACATTTCCCACCTATAATACTGAATATTTAATCAATTATAATTTTTAATCTTGTAGAATTCTTTAACTTTAGGTTGGTGGTAATTTTTGTAATATAGTTTTGTAAATTGAAATCCTTACTAGAATTAATAATTAGGCGATAATAAAAACGATTTTTAATTTTGGTCACTGGCATTGGGGCTGGACCTAAAATCTGAACATTTTTATTAAAAACACTATTTTTTAACACTCCTCTTAAGACTTCTATAGTAATTTTTTGGTCAAAATCATTGGCAATAATTTCAGCCATCTTGCCAAAAGGTGGTAAATTTAATAATTTTCTTTGAGCTAACTCTTGGTTCAAGAATTTATTGCGATCTTGATTAATAATATATTCAAAAATTGGATTTTTAGGATTAAAACTTTGCATTAAAACCTGACCTTGATATTTTTCACGACCTGCTCTTCCAATAATTTGTGTCAAAAGTTGGTAAGATTTTTCTGAGGTTCGAAGCGAGTTATTGTAGAAACTGGCATCGGCATCAACAATCCCAACCAAAGATAGTTTTGGAAAGTGATAACCTTTGGCAATCATTTGTGTGCCAATAATTATGTCAATCTCATCATTTAAAATCTTGTCGATAATTTTTTTAGCAATGTCTAAATCCTTAATTTCGTCGCTTGTCATTAATGCAATCCTAGCTTTTGGAAACTTCTCTTTAATCTCCTCCTTTATTTTTTCAATTCCAACTCCAGAAAGTAGGAATGAATTTTTTTCTTCACATTTTTGACATTTTTTTGGGATAAAATCATTATAACCACAATAGTGACAAATTAATTTATTAATTTTCTGATGATAGGTGGTATTGGTTGAGCAGTTTGGGCAATTAATTATATCGCCACATTTTTTACAAATGGTTACGCTAGCATAACCTCTTTTGTTTAAAAAAAGCAGAGATTGTCTTTTATCTAGTAAGTTTAGTGCAATTTGATCTAGTAATTTTTGACTTAAAAAGTGATTTTTTTCTAATTTTTCTTGTTTTAAATCAATAATTTTAATTTTTACATCATCATTTCGAGAAAATTTTTCTGTTAAAATGAAGTGCCGGTATTTTCCTGAAATTGCATTTCGATAGGTCTCAAGGGATGGGGTAGCGGAGCCTAATAAAATTGGAATATTTTCTATTTTTGCTCTAACAATCGCCATATCCCTTCCATGATAACTGATCTGATCTTCCTGTTTAAAAGAATCATCATGCTCTTCGTCTATAATAATTGCCTTAAGATTTTTAAATGGTAAAAAAAGTGCTGACCTAGTTCCAATTAAAACCCTGATATCTCCAGAGATTATGCTATGAAAAATTTTCTCTTTTCCTGAGTTAGTGATTTTTGAGTGCCAAATTTCTGGCTCAAAGTTAAATCTATCTCTAAAATTTCTAATTAATTGTGTGGTTAAAACTATCTCTGGTAATAAAAATAAAACCTGTCCAGATTCTTTTTCTAAAATTTTAGCAATTAAGTGAAAATAAACTTCTGTCTTGCCAGAGCCAGTAACCCCATCTAAGAATGATACTTGAAAATTTTCTAAAGGTAATTTATTAGCAATTTCTTGTTGTTTTTGAGATAGGTTTTTTAATTTAAAGGTTTTTGTATCAATATTTTGCGAAATTTTAGTAATTTTTCGAGAAATTTCCTGCTTTTCCTTAATCAAGATGTTGTCTTTCGACATTTGGTTAATCAAGGAAAGGGTAAAATCTTGGTTTTCCTTGATATTTTCTAATTTTTTTCTTGATTTTCCTATGAAATCCAGAATTTTTTGTCTTTTTTCAGTAATTTTTTCACAAAAATCATGATTTTCATTAACTTTAAAAGTAATTTCTGTTGATTTTTTGTTAGAATTTTTAAGAAAAGTTGCAATTGATAATTTTGCAACAAGACCTGCCTTTGCGAGGTTGTAACTTGCAGACCAAAAAATAAAATCTATTAATTTTTGATCTATAGAAAATATGGGATATTTATCTTGAGCGAATTTTATTTTAGATTCTTTAATGTTTTTAGGAACTTCATCTAAAATCTCAGTTATAATACCAAAAATATTTTTTTTACCAAAAGGAACCTGAAAAATATTGCCAATTTTAGGGTCTTTCTCTTTTTCAATAAAATAAATAAAGCCATCATTAAATGGTAATGGTAGGAGAATTTTAACGATTAATGACATCTTGCCTCAGTTACCATTATGATATTGTGTAAATAATAGTGTGATCTAGTTGCTAAAAAGCCTCGTACCCTATTAATATGTGGCAGTCGTTTTTTGACAATTTTAACCTTAAAATATTTTGCTATATAACGCATTATAAGTGGGAATTGGTATAAGGTGTCATTTGGTATTTTTATCCTCTATCTGATTTTTTATAATGAAAGGTGCTTGAGAAATGGTAAAGATAACAGAAATGCTAAGCATACCAAATACTTTAAAAGCTACCCAAAAATCGGTAGAAAAGTTACGCCATACAAGTTCGTTTAAAAGAGCTAAAAACAGAAAAAATAAAATGAAACGATTGGTTAATTTTTTATAATTAATGTTGCTCATTTTGATATTATTACCAAATAATTTGGCAAGTAATAGTTTATCAAATAAGTTGCCAATTAACAAAATTAAGGCAAAAGTAACATTAACAATTGTCGGTTTAATTTTTATAAATAATTCATCGCCAGAAAAAATTGTTAATCCGCCAAATATTGTCAATACAACACCAGATATCAGTGCCATCTTAGAAATCTTTTTTGTCATTAGGTAGATAGCTAAAATAACCAAAAGTGTTGAAATAATTAGATATTGAGTTGCGGCAAGAAGTGGCTGATTGTCGCTAGATAAGAAATTAACGGCAATAAAGACAAAGGATGGTAGAATTTCTAAAAATGATGATGTTGAGTTTTTATGAGCTTGTTTTTGTTCCATATTTTAAAAAATTAATAAATCTTGGGCTAAAATACCTAAAGATAAGTGTTGATATTGTTGGGTTGTGCTTTCTTAAATTTTGATCGCTTTTTCAAATTCATGAAGCCTCTTCCAAATACTTCTAATTTCAGTAATTGTTGTCCAATTATGTAAAAATAAAGCAAATCCACCATGAACCTTACCAAAAGCATTACTAACTTGTACCATAATACCAAGTTGAATTGTGCCAGTAAATAAACCTGGAGCCATTATTAGATAAGGAACTACCACCATAAATTGATCATAAAAGGCAATCCAACAATCAAAATAACCATAATGCATATAAAGCCTGCGATAGTTAAATCTAATTCCTAAAAATAATTCCCACAAAGTTTCCTCTCTAGCATATTTTTGTTTATTATCTTCTGCCAAAACTAAATCTTTACGAAATGCAGCCTCAACCTTTTGATTATTATATTCAAGTCCTGGTAATTTTCCACCAACAAACCAAGAAATTATTAATCCTCCAACAGAGACAGATAAGGCGCACCAGACCAAACTTCCATTAATATCCTTTAAAAATGGCACTTCAACAGAGCTGCTTAACGTCCACAAAATAGGTAAAAAAGCAATTAATGTCATTATAGCTCTGATGACTTGTAATCCTAAGGATTCGATTAATTTAGCCCATCTAGCGCAATCTTCTTGTATTCTTTGGCTCGAACCTTCGATATCTTTTTCTAGATTTTTCCATTTAGGAATGTAACTAAAAGTAATAGCTTCTCTCCAACGAAGGGCGTATATTCTGGTAAACCAAGCAGTAAAAACCGCAAGAACAACGTAGGGCAGGGTTATGACTAAAAAACTAGGATCTCCCTTAAATCCACTATTGATATAATTCGTGGATATTAAGTAATCATATAATTTTGATATTCCTTGCGAGGGGTTGGGGTAATAATCTTTGGCATTTTGCAATAGATCATAAAAATCCTTATACCAGCTATTGATAGCAACGGTCATTTGAACCTGTATCCAAAGAGAAGCGATTAGCAGAAACCCTCCGCCATAAGCCCATAAAGCCCATTTTTTACTTTTAAAAAAAGCTTCTATCATTATTGTTTAAATTCAGATTCGTTAGGATCTTTAAGATATTCAATATAATTATCAAAAGGATCTTTTAAATAGATTGAAGAAGTGCCATCGCGATGCAATTTTAATGGTCCATATTTTTCAGCATCATCTTTTAAGAAGGCGATATGTGGCGGATGATTTCCTGGTAAAACAAGAGCTAATTTGATATTGCCGAACTGTAAAAATCCCCATGTTTCATCCTGATGAATGATTTCTGTTTGAAAATTTTCTGTGTAATATTTGACGCCGTCGGTAATGTTGTTAACTGTGATTGCCAAATGATGAATTTTATCTAATTTTTTATTGGTCATTAGGTTGTTTAAAATATTAGAAAAATTAACCTCCCATGGCTATTATTTGCTCCCGGCAGGATTCGAACCTGCGCACATGGTTTAGGAAACCAATGCTCTATCCCCTGAGCTACGGGAGCAATAAGAGTTTAGTATAAGAATGCATTTAAATAATTCAACTTCAGAAAAAATAAATTATACCAATTCCCATTTATAATACATTATAAATGGGAATTATTATTGTTTGTTGTAAAATAACGTAACCAATGCTTTGTTCTGTAGGATAGGGTCTCTATGAATCTTGAGAAGTCACTAATCTTACCGATATCCTCATTGGAAAAAAGAGAAGTTCTAGAGACCTCCTTATCAGAAAATTTTATTATTAGTTCTCCTATTTTTTCACCACTAATTACCACTGGAATGACTGGATTTTTGTATTTTATAAAAATTTCTATATCATCAATTTTGTGATATTTTGGTATAGTAATTGACACTTCTTCTTTTGTTACTAAATTAACTTTATT
>JBLHPX010000051.1:0-6097 GCA_047624545.1 Ulvibacter sp. | reverse complement strand
AAACTGCGGACAAAGACATAAAAAGAATTGACCCAATTGATTTATTAGTAAAAATTATAAATTCTAAAGATAGCGAGATGCTGTTTGACGCAGATATGTCGGAATACACTAATTATTCGCAATATAAACAGGAAGAATTAGTCAAAATATCTAATGCACTTACAAATAAGATAAAAACTCTTACCACAAAACCTGAAAAAACAAAAACTGTGTACAGAACGTTAAAAAATTCAGATCTTTCTGCGCCAAATTCTGATTACCTCAAGTAACATTAATTACATCCTTTAGGGATTTTTAACTCATTTAACCTAAAAACCAATAATAGCAGGTTGATTTGTGCAAGGTTTTTTCATAAGATCTTGTCAAAAAGTCTTATAATATTCCATAAAATGTCATTACAAATTAGTTCTCTATGCCTTTTTTAGGCTTAAACCTTGCCATATTTTTTCAGTAGTAAATGGCAATAAGGGTGCTGAAATCTCACAAATTGTTAAAATAATTGTGCATAACACGTTGTAAGCATCCTTCTTATCTTGATCCACCTCCTTTTTCCAAAATCTTTCACGTGACCTCCTGATATACCAATTATTTAAAACCTCAAAAAATTTATTAAACTCACTACAAGCCGTAACTGAATCGTAATTATCAAGAGAATTTTCAATTTTACTGCAGCAACCCTTAAGTTTACTAAGAATGTAGCTATCCATAACATTAGTTATTTGATAAGTATCGTCAATTCTTGTAGCCCTAATTCCGTCAGAATTTGCGTAGAGACAGAAAAAATTGTAAGAATTAAGTAACGGCTTAATAGAGACCCTTGATGTTTCAATAATTTCCTTACCATCCTTAGACATCTTCAATTCTTGACCTTTCATAACTGCCGTTGAGAGTAGATAAAACCTCATTGCATCTGACCCAATTTTATCAAAAATTTCAATTGGATCTGGGTAATTTTGAAGTCTTTTAGATAATTTTTCTGACTTTTCATCCAAAATTGTACCATGGCAAATCACATTTTTAAATGGAGCTCTGTCAAAAAGAGCAACCGACATGACGGTTAATGTGTAGAACCAACCACGAGTTTGCGCGATATATTCTGTAATAAAATCAGCAGGAAAGTTTTTTTCAAACCAATCTTTATTTTCAAAAGGATAATGTTTTTGTGCGAATGGCATGGATCCCGATTCAAACCAGCAATCCAAAACATCGCTAACTCTAGTGTAAACTTCACCATCCTCTTCAAATGTAATTTCATCAATAAATGGTCGGTGTAAATTATCAACTTTTTTCCCTGACGCCTTTTCAATTTCAGCAACTGATCCAAAAACTTTTATTTTACCAGATTTGCTTTTCCAAACAGGCACTGGACACCCCCAGAAGCGATTCCTGGTAATTGACCAATCTCTTGCACCTTCCAGCCATTTTCCAAACTGACCTTCTTTAATGTGCTCTGGAATCCAATTGATCTGCTTATTAGCTTCAATCATCTTGTCTTTTATGTCGGTAACTTTTACATACCAAGAGGAAACAGCTTTGTAAATAAGAGGGGTATCCGTTCTCCAGCAATGGGGATAATTATGGATATATTGCTCAGTTTTTAGCCAATTATTTGTTGATTTAAGATATTTTATAATGTCGTCATTGCATTCAAAAACTTGCTTATTTTTAATCGAAAGATTTTCTATATCATATGTTAGGCCTGTGAATTTTCCAGCTTGATCAACTGGACAAATAACTGGAATATCATATTTTTTACACAAAATCTGATCATCTTCACCAAAAGCGGGCGCAATATGAACGATTCCTGTTCCATCTTCCGTAGTTACAAAATCTGCGTTTAGAATTGTAAAAGAATTTTTGCTATTTTTTATTTTTTGATCATTTGTAAAATATTCAAAAAGTGGCTTATATTTCAATCCTACTAGATCAAAACCTTTGATTGTAGAAATTTTTGTAGAATCATCAAATTCCTTATATTTTTCTTTTAAATTAGAGGAGATGATAATAAATTCATCATCATGTTTAATGATGTCATAATCGATATCTTTGCCAATTGCAAGCGCTAGATTTGAAGGCAATGTCCAAGGAGTTGTCGTCCAGACAGCTAATTTTAATTTGTAGTTTCTTACTACAGAATCCTTGTCGAAGCAATCAAAAATTGCCTTGACGCCGGCTTGAGGGGAGTTGTTTTCAGTATCAAGATCGAGCTCAAATAAAATAGTAGCAGATTTACTAGTTTTTTTACGATATGCATTATCCATTTTAGTTTCAAAATTTGAAACTGGAGTTTCACATTTCCAACTATAAGGCATAACTCGATAATCTTCATAGAGTAAGCCCTTATCATAAAGCTGTTTAAAGGCCCAAATAACGGATTCCATATAATTAAGATCCATAGTTTTGTAACCACCCTCAAAATCAACCCACCTACCCTGCTTATGGACATAATCTTTCCACTCATCAGCATATTTCATTACTGATGTTTTGCATGCTTCGTTGAATTTTTCTATTCCATATTCCTTGATTGCAATTTGACCAGAAACACCTAGCTCTTTTTCAGTTTGCATCTCAACTGGTAATCCATGCGTATCCCAACCGAATTTTCTCTCAACTTTTCTGCCTTTCATAGTTTGAAATCTAGCAAAAGAATCCTTGATAAATCCTGTTAATAGATGGCCGTAATGCGGAAGACCGTTGGCGAATGGAGGACCGTCATAAAAGACAAAATCGGAAGATTCTGAACTATCGTTATTGTCAATAGATTGCTCAAAAATTTTATTCTCCTGCCAAAAGGAGGAAATCTCTTTTTCCATCTTGGCAAAGTTAAAATTCTGATCTGGATCTTGATAATATTTTTCTTTGGTCATTTATAAGTTTTTCTTGGATAAAAATCTATTTTGGAGGAAGTATACAATAACTCAAGAATTAATCCTTAGACTCCCTATAAAAACACCTATCGATACTATCTTGTAAGAAGCCCTCATTAGAAATTCTTCGACTTATTTTTATTAAGATAATAATTCCTTTAATAATTCATTAACAATTTGTGGATTTGCCTTGCCTTTAGTTTCTTTCATTACTTGACCAACAAAAAAACCAAATAACTTATCTTTTCCTAATTTATATTGCCCTACCTTGTCAGAATTTTGTTCTAAAATTCTAGAAATTTGCTCTTTAATTGCGCCACTATCAGTTACCTGCTTTAAACCCTTTTCTTCAACAATTCTTTCTGGCTGATCACCAGTTTCAATCATAATGTCAAGAATGTCTTTAGCAATTTTACCAGAAATGATGCTTTTCTTGATCAAAAAAAGTAAATCAGCCAACTCTTTTGCACCAAACTTTAAGTCAGAAAATTTTAAATTTAACTTATTAACACGACCTAAAAGCTCGACATTAATCCAAGTAATCGCGGTTTTAGAGTCATTATTTTGAATGGCCTCTTCAAAAAACTCTGAAATTACAATGTCAGAAGTTAAAATTGTAGCGTCATAATCACTAACAGAAAATTCAGCAATATATCTCGCCTTCTTAACATCAGGAAGTTCTGGCATAGTTTTTTTAATCTCTTCAATCATCTCATCAGAAATCACTAAAGGTAACAAATCGGGATCAGGGAAGTAACGATAATCCATGGCATCCTCCTTTGATCTCATGGTTCTTGTCTCTCCTGTTAAGGCGTCGAAAAGACGAGTTTCTTGATTAATTTTACCGCCATTTTCTAAAATTTCTACCTGTCTATTTGCTTCAAACTCAATTGCTGACATAATGTTCCTAGTGGAATTTAGGTTTTTAATCTCACACCTTGTTCCAAGCTCTTTCACTCCTTTAATTTTAACCGAAACATTGGCGTCACACCTTAAGTTACCTTTTTCCATATCGCCGTCAGAAGAACCGAGAGACCTTACAATAGAACGAATTTTTTTAACATATTCTGCCGCTTCAAATGGACTAGACATATCTGGGTCAGATACAATTTCCATCAATGGAACGCCAGAGCGGTTAAGATCAATTAGACTGCATTTTGGATCTTGGTCATGGATTGACTTACCAGCATCTTGCTCAAGATGAATTCTTTCAATATTAATAGTTTTCTTTTGTCCGTCTTCCAGAACAATATCAATATGACCGCCAGATACAATTGGATCAAGAAATTGTGAAATTTGATAACCTTGTGGTAAATCAGCATAAAAATAATTTTTACGATCAAAAATAGATTTTTTATTAATCTTAGCGTTAATACCTAAGCCTGTTTTAATAGCTAACCTTACCGCCTCTTTATTGATAGTTGGAAGCATTCCAGGCATAGCAGCGTCAACAAAGGAAGCTTGACTGTTTTGCGGGGCACCAAATTTAGTAGAACTTCTTGAAAATAACTTTGATTTAGTTGCAGTTTGAGCATGAATCTCACAACCGATTACCACTTCATATTGATTTTTTTTACCTGTAATTAAGTATTCCATCATATTATATTTGTTTTTTTATATTTTTATTATCGTATGAAATAAAAATTAAGTTTTAAAGAAAATTTTTACAAGCCCCTAATATCTTCCTCCCAAAATCTCCAAACCTTCCCTCTCATCCATATCAAATACTATATTCATATTTTGTACTGCCTGACCGGAAGCGCCTTTAATCAAATTATCAATTACTGACACAATAATTACCCTATTTTCAGAACGAGCTTTTTTAACTGCAATTTTGCAAAGATTTGTACCAGAAACCTCCTTAATTGACGGAATATGATTAGAAATTTTAACAAAATATTCATCTTCATATTTAGTTTGTAAGCAATTTATCAAATCTTTCTCAGAAATACCGTCAGCTAGATCAACATAAATAGTAGATAAAATACCACGATTAACAGGAATTAAATGCGGTGTAAAATCAATTTTTATATTACTTTTGGCAACAAAATTAATTTCCTGCTCAATTTCTACAGTATGACGGTGACTTGCTAATGAATAGGCTAAAATATTATCATTAGCTTCGCAAAATAAATTACCAATTCTTAAAGAACGACCAGCACCAGTAACCCCAGACTTTGAGTCAGAAATAATATTATTTGGACTAATTAAGTGATTGCTTAAGAGTGGCAATAATGGTAACAAAACTGAAGTTGGGTAACATCCAGGACAAGAAATTAGTCGAGCCTTTTTGATTCCTTCTCGATTCATCTCAGGTAAAGCATAGACCGCTTCCTTTTGAAGATTTGTCGCCTGATGCTCTCCGTACCACTCCTTATAATCCTCTGCACTTTTTAAACGAAAATCAGCGGCTAGATCAATTATTTTTAGAGTTTTCTTGCAATTTGCAGAAAAAATATCAGAAATAATTTTTTGACTATGATTGTGAGGAAGGCAAGAAAAGATAACATCCATATCAGAAAAATCTGCCTCATTAATTTTAATTAATTTTGGTAAATCAAGAATATCTAGATGCGGATAAATTTCAAAAAGGTTTTTACCCGCGTTAGATTCGGCAATTAAAATTTTAATATCAGCAAATTGATGATTTTGTAAAATCCTAATTAACTCCACACCAGTATAACCTGATGCGCCAATAATCGCTATTTTTAACTTATCTTTCATTTTATTTAATTTTCATTTTTCGAAACTCTTTTGGGACTAAAAACCTTCCCTGCCATAAGCCAATTTTATTATTTCTTGCTTGTTTTTCAAGAGATTTTACTTCATCGCTTGCTTGATGAATATTGTAAATAATTGCCATACCATTCTTAACCATCTCGTAATTAATATTTTTATTACCATCAAAACAAGTAGCTAAATAACGATCATAGATATCTTTTTTGCTGTATTTACAAGTTAGCTTAACATTTTTGACTAATTTTCTAAGGAATTTTGTTGAAACTGTTCCGCAATTATACTCTTTTTTATTTTTATTGAAGCAAGTTTGTTTGTATTCTGGCGCGTCAATTTCTAACAACCTCACCTCCTCACCATTTTTCATTCTTAGTGAATCGCCATCAATTATTTTAAAAACAGCAATAATTTCACGCCTATTATCTTCCAATATTTGATAATTTTTACTTTTTTCTACTTTTTGATTAGAAATGTCAAAAACCCAAAGAATTATT
>JBLHPX010000050.1:0-6099 GCA_047624545.1 Ulvibacter sp. | reverse complement strand
TGAGCTAAAGAATCTCCGAAATAGGCCATCTTTTTCCAAATAACAAAACATCCTAGCACAGAGGTTATTAGGCTAATTCCAATTGCGGCGATAATAATTTTAATAATAAGTTCATCCATGGTGGTGATCGTGATAATGATTATAGATTGATATTAACTTATTCATGTCATTGCCAAAAATCTCTTTAAAATCTGGATTTTGTGCAATGATTTTAGGCTCTCCCTGACAGCAAATATGATGGTGCAAGCAAATTACCCTTTTACTTGAAGACATGACAATATGTAAGTCGTGAGAGATCATTAAGATGCTTATTTTTTGCTCCTTATGTAATTCATTAATGTAATTGTAAAATTCTAGCTGACCAGAAATATCTAAATTTTGTGCCGGCTCATCGAGAATTAATAGGTTTGGCTGTGACAAAAGTGCTTTTGCAAGTAGAATTCTTTGTTTTTCACCTCCGGAAAGCTCGGAAAGTGAAGTTTTTAAAAAGTCAGTGATTTTTAAATCATTGATAATTTTATCGAATAGTTTTTGATCTGTTTTTTGGTTTAATTTTAAAAAATATTGAGTATTAATAGGGATGGTTTTGTTGATTTCCATTTTTTGTGGCACATAAGCAATTTTTAGATCTTTACTTCTCTCAATCTTACCTGAATCTGGTTTTAATGAGCCAATAATAATTTTAATTAGACTACTCTTTCCAGATCCATTAGGACCAATTACGGTAATAAAATCATCTTTTTTAATATCGATATCGATATTTTCTAAGATATTTTTATTAGCAAATTTTAGATTAATATCTGTTAATGAAATTAGATTTGTCATCAATTTTTAATTCTATAACCCGTTTTAAGTAATTTATAATTTAAGGAAAATAATAAAATATTAACTCCTAAAATCACAAAGATTCCAATTATTAAATTACTATCATGATATCCCGTAATACCGTATCTAAAACCGTCAATTATATAGAAAAATGGATTGTAATGAGCTAATTTTTCCAGAGTCTCTGGTAGGTTTTTAGTAGAATAGAAGGTTCCAGATAAAAATGTTAATGGCGTAATTAGGTAGCTAGTGATGGCGGACATGTGATCAAAACTTTCTGATAAAATACCACATAAAATACCAAGCAAACCTAGGAATATTGAGCCAAATATTAGGCAAAAGGCGATATAAAAGAAGTTATAAATTCCTATATCTAAGAAAAACCAAATTGCTACATAAGCTACGATTCCAACCATAATTCCTCTTAAAACCGAGCCGATAGTAAAGGCTAAAATAATTTCAAGAGCACCAAGTGGAGGGATTAGGTAGTCAACAATATGACCCAAAACTTTACCCATAACAAGGGAAGAGGAGCTGTTGGCAAAAGCGTTTTGCATGGCGGTCATAATAATTAGGCCAGAAGCCATAAAAATTTGAAAATCTAAATTACCAATTTGAATTTTATTACCAACTGAGATAGAAAAAACTGCCAAAAGCAATAAGGAGTTGATGATTGGCGATAAAATTGTTTGATGATAAACCTTAAGAAATCGCAAGACTTCTTTTTTAGTTAAGGTTAATGTGCCGTAATAATTAATCATTTTGGTTGAAAAAAATATTTAAATCATTCATAGTTCTGATTCTTATTAAAGTAACCAGAGGTTGCTTTGACTACCAATTATTGGGATTAAAGTTTGTAATGTCGTTTTCCATTGTAAATGGAAAGTGGTATAAGACAATCTTACTAAGTGATCTAAACCATTAAATTATTATTAATAAATGCAAAATTTGCAAGAAGTTAAAAAGGAGTTTCACTCAAAAATTTTAAATAGCCAATCTTTACAAGATTTGGACAATGTTAGGTTGGTATTTTTGGGTAAAGAAGGTTTGGTTAAGAATTTGATGAAAAACATTAAAGACTTAACTATTGAGGAGAAAAAGAAAATCGGCTCTGAGGTTAATCAGTTTAAAAATCACATTACTTCAGAAATTCAAATTAAAAAAGAAGTTTTGGAGCTTAAGGAAATTAATGAAAGGTTAAAAACTGAAAAAATTGACGTTACTTTGCCAGTTAGAAAGTTTAACAAGGGAAAAATTCATCCAATTAGTAAGGTAATATCAGAAATCGAAGAAATTTTTATCAATTTAGGGTTTGAGGTTACTTTTGGTCCTGAGATTGAGGATGATTTTCACAATTTTACAGCCCTTAATATTCCAAAAAGCCACCCAGCAAGACAAATGCAGGATACTTTTTATTTAAATGCCAATGATAATGATGGTGAAAAATTACTTCTTCGCACTCACACTTCTTCAGTTCAAATTCGTAAACTGAAAGATTCTAAACCACCTTTGGCAGTGATTACCATTGGCAAGGTTTATCGTCGTGATTCTGACCAAACTCATACACCAATGTTTCATCAGATGGAGGTTTTGATGATCGATAAGAATGTTAATATGGGTCATCTTAAGTGGACTTTAGAAGAATTTTTAAAGAAATTTTTTGAAATTGAGAAAGTTTCTATGAGATTTAGACCAAGCTTTTTTCCTTTTACCGAACCTTCTGCTGAATTAGATATTGGCTATGAGAAAAAGAATAATCTGATTTCAATTGGAGGCGATAAGAAGTTTTTAGAAATTCTTGGTTGTGGTATGGTGCATCCAAATGTTTTAAAGAATGTTGATATTGATCCAGATGAATATCAGGGCTTTGCTTTTGGCGTTGGGATTGAGAGATTAGCTATGCTTAAATACGGCATTACTGATTTAAGATCATTATTTGACAATGATGTACGATTTTTAAAGCATTTTGGTTTTTAGAAAAATCTTTGTATCAAGTCTATTATGAGGATAGGAGAATATAGTTATTTATAATTTTAAATACTGCCCAGAGACTATTTTAAAGATTGTTATCACGTAATTTATAATGAATGATCTAAAAGCCATATTCCCAGATCCAAATTTTTATATCTGTTTTTTTACAGATAGGAATAAGGTGGATATTATTCAAATCATTTCTTCACTCCCAAAAAAAGCCATAGTTATTTTTCGTGAATATGATCTTACTTATGTAGAGAGGCTAAATTTAGTATGTAGAATTCAAAAAATTTGTCAAAAAAAAGATCTTAAGCTGGTAATTGGAAAAGATATTAAATTAGCTAAGGAGATCGATACTAGTAGCGTTCATTTTTCTGATTATGATAATTTTTTACAGGATTTTGATGAAATCAAGGAAGATTTTTTTGTAACCTGCTCTTTTCACAGTAAGAAGTCTCTATTAAAATATCAGGATTTAAATTTTGATATTAGATTTTTATCACCAATTTTTAAAACAACTAGTCATAAGAAGCAAAAACCACTTGGAATAGATGTTTTAAGACAATTAACCGAAGAAGCAGATATAAAGATTTGCCCCTTAGGAGGAATAAATGCAAAAAACATTAAGCAATTACAGAATTTGAATATTACTGGTATTGCTGGCATTGATTTATTTAAATTTTTTTATTAGGATTTATTACTAGTACTTAGGAACTATGAAGCTACTGCTTAAGTTATTTCTTCGCAGTTCTTTAGTTTTATTAGATATAACTTTATTCAAATGTCGAAAATTCATATCAATTTAGGTCAAAATAGCTATAATATTTTTGTTGGCAGCCATATTTGTAATAAAATTAATGAATTTTTAATAGGCAAAAATTATTCAAAAATTATTATTATTACCGATCAAAATCTTGCTAAATTTCATTTAGATAATTTTGAAAAGGAAATTGCTAAAAGCAATCTGCCAATTAAGAAAATTATTATTGAATCTGGCGAAAAGAGTAAAAGTTTTGTTAATTTGGAAAAAATTACTGAAGAGGCTCTTAACTTTCCAATTGATCGAAAATCCTTAATCATCGCTTTTGGTGGCGGGGTAGTTGGAGATATTTCTGGCTTTGCTGCTTCAATTTTACTTCGCTCCATTGATTTTATTCAAGTTCCGACAACTTTACTTGCTATGACCGATAGTTCTGTTGGTGGAAAAACGGCGATTAACAGTAATCACGGCAAAAATCTTATTGGTAGTTTTTATCAGCCAAAATTAGTTATTTGTGATTTAAAGTTTCTAAAAACCTTACCAGATCGTGATTTTTTTTCCGGCTATGCTGAAGTGATGAAATATGGTTTAATAATTGATATTGAATTTTTCCAATTTTTAGAAGATAATTTAGAGAAGATTAAAGAAAAAGATTCAAAAATTCTTGAAAAAATTATTACTAAATCCTGTGAAATTAAGGCAACAATAGTGGCCAAAGATGAGAGGGAATATGGTTTACGAAGAATCCTTAATTTTGGCCACACTTTTGGTCATATTTTTGAGACTGAAAGCAATTATAGCGGTGAAATTCTTCATGGTGAGGCGGTTGCAATTGGCATGATTTTGGCTTGCAAAATGTCTGAAAATCTTGGATTCTTAACTAAGGAAGATGTAAAGAGAGTTGAAGATCACCTAAAAAATGCCAATCTACCAATTTCAGCTTTTTATTTTAGAGAAAAATGGGATGAGGAGAGTTTGATAGCGCATCTTTACAAGGATAAGAAGATTAAAAATAATTCGCTAACTTTTATTTTATTAAAAAAAATTGGTGAATCTTTAATAAAGGAGGGTATTGAAATAAAAAAATTAAAATTATGACAAAAAATTTCTATGTAACAACGCCAATTTATTATGTTAATGATAAACCCCATATCGGCCATGCTTACACTTCTTTGGCAGCAGATATCTTAGCTAGATTTAAAAGGCTAGATGGCTATGATGTGTTTTTTTTAACTGGAACTGACGAACATGGTCAAAAAGTTGAGAAATCAGCAATTAAACAAAATACATCACCAAAAGAATTTTGTGATGAAATTTCAATAAAATTTAAAAAATTAGCTGATTTCATGGGTTATTCTTATGATTATTTTATTAGAACAACCGACGAAAATCATAAAAAAACTGCTCAAAAGATCTGGCAAATTTTAGAAGAAAAAGGTTTTATTTACAAAGATATTTATGAGGGTTGGTATGCTATTCGTGATGAAGCTTTTTATAATGAGGATGAAATTATTGATAGTAAGGCGCCATCGGGGGCAGAAGTTATTTGGGAAAAGCAAGAAAGTTACTTTTTTAAATTATCTGCTTTTGAAAAGCCACTTCTTGATTATATCAAGGATAATCCTGATTTTATTTCGCCAAATTCTAAAAAAAATGAAGTTGTTTCGTTTATTAAGTCTGGCTTAAGGGATTTGTCTATTTCCAGAACCTCCTTTAATTGGGGAGTAAAAGTTCCAAGTGATGAAAGTCACGTAATGTATGTATGGCTTGATGCTTTAGTTAATTATCTTTCAGCCTTAAACTTTATCAAAGACAATGAAAGTGATGATCGAAAATTATATCAGGATTTTTGGAAAAATGCTGAAAATTCACCAATTCATATTGTGGGAAAAGATATTTTGCGTTTTCATGCTATTTATTGGCCAGCCTTCTTGATGGCCGCAGAAATTCCTCTACCAAAAAGAATTTATGCTCACGGTTGGTGGACTAATGAGGGGCAAAAAATTTCTAAATCAACTGGCAATATCATTGATCCATTTGAAGAGATTGAGTGGCTAAAATCTAAAGAAATTAAGGAAAAAACGGCCATTGATTATCTAAGATATTTCTTAATTAAGGAAATTCCCTTTGGATCAGATGGTAATTATGCCAAGGAGCAGCTTGTTAATAGGGTAAATAGTGAGTTAGCTAATAATATTGGTAACTTAACTCAGAGATGCTTGGCTATGATTCACAAAAATTGTGAAGGAATTATTAAAAAGGATCCAAATTGTCCTGAAAATCCAGAAATTCTTGAAAATATCAGGCAGAAAATTGAAAAATTAGAATTTGATAGGGCGTTGGATGAAATTATTGATTTTTCTAACGGAGTTAATAAGGAATTTAATGATCATGCGCCTTGGAATCTAAAAAAAGAGGGTAAAATTGATGAGATGGAGCAAATTTTAAGCAATAGTGCAGAGAATATCCGTAAAATCGCTATTTTATTATTACCATTTCTTGAACATTCTGCCCAAATGATTTTAGGTTTTTTAAATGTT
>JBLHPX010000049.1:0-6238 GCA_047624545.1 Ulvibacter sp. | reverse complement strand
GAGGTGTTAGTGTCAATAATCATATTAAGGCTATGAAAAAAGGCTTTGATATTTTGGTAGCTACTCCAGGAAGATTGCTTGATTTAGTAAGTCAGAAACATATTTTATTTGACCAGTTGGAAATCTTAGTGCTTGACGAGGCTGATAGGATGTTAGATATGGGCTTTATTAATGACGTTAAAAAAATCATCTCCAAACTACCAAAAACTAGGCAGACCCTTTTGTTTTCAGCAACTATGCCTAAGGATATAGCATCTTTAGCGCAAACTATTTTAAATAATCCAGCAAGAGTTGAGGTAACTCCGCAAGCGACTACTGTAGAAAAAATTGACCAAAAAATTAATTTAGTAGCACAATCCAATAAAAAACTTCTATTAAAGTCCATTTTAAATAAAGAGGAGGTAAAAAGCGTATTGGTCTTTTCACGCACAAAACATAGAGCTAACCGTATTGTTGAGCATGTAGAAAAAGAGTCAATTACAGTGGCTGCAATACATGGTAATAAATCGCAAGGAGCTAGGGAGAGAGCTTTAAGTGGATTTCGTCAAGGAGATATTAGGGTCTTGGTGGCAACTGACATTGCTGCAAGAGGAATCGACATTCCTGCAATTACCCATGTTATTAATTACGATATTCCTGCTGATCCAGAAAGTTATGTGCATCGCATTGGTCGTACTGCTAGAGCAGGAAGGGAAGGAATCGCTATTTCTTTTTGTGACAGTTCGGAACTTAGTCTTTTAAAGGAAATTGAAAAAATTATTAAATTTAAAATACCAGTAGATGAGACTCATCCATTTCATGGAGTTAAGGCCAGTGAAGAGTCGAAAGAACTTTCTGATGACAGGGTTAGAACGGGTCGCAATAAATTGAGCTCAAGACAGAATGTCAAAAATTCTTCAAACTCCTATTCTGATGATAAGAGAAAAAAACGTAATTTCAGCTCAGAAAATGGAAAAAAGCGTACAAAATCACCATCATTTTCTAGAGGTAATAAATAGCGCTAACTTTTGCATAGACAGAGAAAATCTTAAAGAATCTAGAATTTATTAATTTTCGCGTAGTAAATTTATAATGTTTAGGATAAGAAGGTAGGAATTAACAAAAATTTGATGAAGTTTATTCAACTAATGAAGTGTTAAATATGAGTAAGGTTATTTTGAGGTTAATAGATGGAGTTAGAAGCTTTTCCCGTACAGAGTGTGCCAAATACTCATCTTACAATAAGACGGTTGAAAATGGACAATCTCCAAAAGTAATGATCATATCTTGTAGTGACTCTCTTGTTGATCCTGCCGTCCTTATGAATGCAAGGCCGGGGGAGTTATTTATACACCGTAATATTGCGGGCCTTGTTCCACCATATAAGGCAGAAGAAATGTTGACTCCTCATGGTACTAGTGCGGTTATTGAGCATGGAATAAAAAACTTAAATGTTGAGCATGTCGTAATATTGGGGCACGGATATTGTGGTGGAATTGCTGCGTTATTAGATGATTCTACGGACCAAGAATCTAGCCAAAGCTTTATTCATTCATGGATGAAGATAGCTATTCCAGTAAAGGAAAAAATGAAAAAAGAAAAGCCTGACATTTCGCACTTGGAACAGAGAAATTTTTGTGAAAAAGAATCGGTATCTCTTTCGTTAAAAAATATTATGACATTCCCTTGGGTTAGTCAAAGGGTAGGGGAAGGAAGTTTGTCATTACATGGTTGGCATTTTGACCGCGGCATTTTAAGTATTTACGATGATCAAAAAGAATGTTTCGAAACAAAAATACTCTAAACTGAGTTAGCGTGGTGACGGACTTTTTGATGATTTAGGGGGGTAATAAATATAAAGAAAAAATTGTTTTAATTGGGTGTGTTTTAAAGGTAGATTTTGGTATTATGCCTCAAAAATATTTTGATAATGAATATAAAAAAACTAGACAGTTGAGATTTCATTTTGTTACCATATTGTTTCTGGTCTTTGGAAAAATTTTTTAAATTAATAAATATTACATTAGATGATTAAAGTTAGAAATTTGTCAATATCTTTTGCAGGTCAAGATATTTTTGAAGATATAAATGTAGTCTTTAACAGGAGGGATAAGGTTGGCTTTATTGGTCGTAATGGTAGTGGTAAAAGTACATTCCTAAAATTAATTTTAAGTAAATTAGAACCTGATAATGGTGAAGTTCTAATTCCCAATGGTTACCACATCGGCCATTTAGAACAGCATATTCACTTTACCCACAACTCAGTAATTGACGAAGTTTGTAGTATTTTACCTGAAGATAGAGAGTATGAAGGTTGGAAAGGTGAAGAAATTTTAATGGGCCTTGGTTTTGCTCAAGACGACATGTCAAAAGATCCAAAGGATTTTTCTGGCGGTTATCAGGTAAAAATTAATTTAGCAAAACTACTCTTAACTGAGCCAAACATGCTGCTATTAGATGAGCCAACAAATTATCTTGATATTCATTCAGTAAGGTGGCTCAAAAAATTTCTTCAAGATTGGGGTGGAGAGTTGGTTTTGGTTACTCATGACAGGGGTTTTATGGATGACGTCATTAATCAAACTTTAAATATTCATCGCGGCACCTTCAAAAAAACTCCCGGTAATACTCGTAATGTAATGGAAAAAATTCTTCTAGAAGAAGAAATTTACGAAAAAACTAGAGTCAATGAAGATAAGCAAAGGCAGAAAACTCAAGAATGGATTAATCGTTTTGGTGCAAAAGCTAGTATGGCTAGTAGGGCGCAATCAAAAATTAAAATGCTTGAAAAGCAGGGTTCTAAAGATAAATTATCCGACATTTCTTCCTTAGAATTTAAGTTTAATTATTTAGAAAATAATATTAAAGGAAATCTGGTTGAAACTAAAGATCTAACTTTTGGTTATGATAAGGATGATATTTTGATTAAAAAACTAACCTTTAAATTAGCCTTAGAAGATAAGATTTGTATCATTGGTAAAAATGGTAAAGGTAAATCAACCTTATTAAAGTTAATTACCAACAATTTAAAAGCTATAAGCGGTGACACTAAAAATCATAGCAAAACTGAAATTGGTTATTTTGGGCAGATGAACATTGACCGTCTTGATACTAAAAATAGCATATATGAGGAAATGCAACAATATGTACCAGACATGAATCAAACAAATGTTCGTCGGGTATGTGGTAACATGATGTTTACCGGGACATTATCAAATAAAAAAGTTGGAGTCCTGTCTGGTGGGGAGAAGAGTCGAGTGATGCTTGGTAAAATTCTTTTAAAACCTGCTAATTTACTAATGCTTGATGAGCCCACTAATCATTTAGATATGGATTCTTGTGAGTCATTATTAGGTGCGATTAAAAATTTTGAAGGAGCCGTCTTGATGGTTACTCATGATGAATATTTTTTACGCGAAGTGGCTAACAAGTTGATAATTTTTGACCATGATAAGGTTTCGGTTTTTGATGGTGGTTATGATGATTTTTTAAATAAAGTTGGTTGGAGCGATTAATACCAATTCTTATCTTTTTTTAAAGGTAGGAATTGGCATGACTTAAAAGTCTTATAAAAAATTTCTTAAAGACCATCTGCCAAGCTCTAGATGATTCTAATTCAGTAAATACTTATCCGAATCTTAAAGTGAAAAAAATACTCTTTACCCCTGCAATAAGAAGGGTTTATCTAAAATTCTCCATGCTGAAGCCTACTATATCCATATAAATCTTCTTAATTGACATTTAAAAGTGATGAAATGGGAATATTCTCTGGTCATTTTTTATAAATATCAGGGAAAAATAGATAAAGTTAAGTTTTTAAAAAAATTTCCTTAAAGATGTCAGCTGACATAAATTCCTTCTTGCAAATTTTCGCCCTTAAAATATAATTTTCTTTTTATAAAATAAATTTAATTTAAAATGACAGAAAATAACTTTGATGTAGTAATAATTGGTGGTGGTCCTGGTGGTTATGTCGCAGCTATTCGTGCAGCACAATTAGGTCTTAAAACTGCCTGTGTAGAATCTAGGAAAGCTCTTGGCGGAACCTGTCTTAATGTTGGCTGTATTCCTTCAAAAGCTATGCTTGAAATTTCTCATAAATTTTATGATGCAGCTCATAATTTTTCTGGCTTTGGCATTCAAATTGATCAGCCAAAGATTGATATTGAAAAGCTAATTGAAAACAAAAATAATATTATTGAAGGTTTAACAGGAGGTATTGCTGGACTTTTTAAGAAAAACAAAATTACTCATATTAATGGTTTTGCAAAGTTCATTTCAAAAAATGAGATTGAGGTTGATGGTAAACAAAAAATCACTGCTAAAAACTTTATTATCGCAACTGGTAGTGAGTCGGCTAACTTACCTAATGTTGAAATTGATGAGAAAGTAATCGTTTCTTCAACGGGTGCTTTAGAATTAACTAAGGTTCCTAAGAAATTATTAGTTATTGGGGCGGGCGTTATTGGTATTGAAATGGCTTCTATTTGGGGCAGATTTGGAGCAGAAATTGAAGTTGTTGAGTATTTAGATAAAATTACTCCAGCAATGGATGGCGAAATATCTAAGCAATTTCAAAGAATTTTAGAAAAACAAAAATTTAAATTCAGACTTTCTCAAAAGGTTACTTCTGTTAAGAAGGATAAGAATGGTGCTGTCATTGAAATTGAGTCAGTTAAGGATGGTAAAAAAGAAATTTTAAAAGCTGATATTGTTCTAGTTGCTATTGGTAGAAAACCAAATTCAGAAAATATTGGCTTAGAAAATATCGGAATAAAAGTCAATGATCGCGGCTTTATTGAAAATAATAATTTAAAAACCAATATTGACAACATTTATGTTATTGGCGATGTTACAACTGGAGCAATGCTTGCTCACAAAGCTGAAGATGAAGGTATGGCGGCGGCAGAAACGATTGCTAATGGCTATGGCCATGTTAATTACGCCGTTATCCCGAATGTTATTTACACTCATCCAGAAGTAGCTTCGGTTGGCAGGAGTGAAGAGGAGTTAAAAAAAGATGGCGTTGAATATAATATCGGTAAATTTCCTATGATGGCCAATTCTAGAGCTAGAGCAACTTTTGATGATGCTGGTTTTGTCAAGATTTTAGCTTGCAAAAAGACTGATAAAATTTTAGGTTCTCATATAATTTCTCGCGAAGCTGGTAACATGATCCACGAGGTTGCGGCAGTTATGGAATTTGGCGGTAGTGCAGAAGATCTTGCCAGGACTTGTCATGCTCACCCAACTTACAATGAGGCGGTAAAAGAAGCTTGCTTGGCAGTTGATAAGAGGCCGATTCATATTTAAATTTTTTTTGACAGGTAGGTTAAATTTTTTGAGCAAAATATTTTAACCTAAACAGAAAATTAAAAATAACACATTTCCCTTAAGGCATTTCACGTACTGAACATAAAAAACATCCCAAAGAATCTGATGAACATAAATATACTCAATCTATCTCGCAAGATAACAGTGGAAGAACTATCTGAATTATTTAAGGCCTATGGAATGGTTGAGTCCTGTGACATAGTTGTGGATAAGCAGAGCGGTAAATCTAAAGGCTTTGGATTTGTTAAAATGTTAAATCATGACGAAGCTAATGACGCAATAAAAAGTCTTCATGGCAAAAAAATTGACGGCAATAAAATAAGAGTAAAAATTTCAAATAAAACTAAATAAACTACTTATCCAAATTCTAAATATGATAGAGCAGCAACCTAAAAACCCTCTTCATGGAATTTCTTTAGAAAAGATAGTTACTGATCTTGTATCTTTTTATGGCTGGAAGCAGTTAGGAAGTATAATTGAGATACGTTGCTTTAATAGCAACCCATCTATTAAATCTAGTTTAAAATTTCTAAGAAAAACCTTGTGGGCAAGAGAAAAAGTTGAAAAATTATATCTACAATCCTTAGAGCGTCGTCAGTCTAATGATGATCGTCAGTCGTAAAATAAAAATAACTTCTTATTTTATGCTAAAATCTTGGTAATTATTTTTACTTACTTCTGGTTATAGCTCCAAGTTTAGAGAGGGTAATTTAGTGATGCTTCATTACTTTAAAAACAAAGAAAGGTATGAAGTAGTAAAAATAGATGTCGATGAGGTAAATAATTGTTTTGTTTCACCACGTTGTTCCGTTTTTTACTAAAATCTCGCTGTAGTTTCTCTGGAAATTTTCAGTGCAAATTTTAAAACCAAATTGGTGATTTGTGAAGAAAATCTAACCTGTCAAGGATGTGAAGCATAAATCTT
>JBLHPX010000048.1:0-6239 GCA_047624545.1 Ulvibacter sp. | reverse complement strand
ATGGTCTGAGAGTTATTCCCAGCCCGATTATCAGTTAAAGCCCAAATTAACATTAATTAAAGAATATCTTGTTTTGTTTTCTTCCAATCAGAGCTAAAGGTAGCCAAACCTTTATCAGTTAACGGATGAGAAACTAATTGCTTAAATACCTTGGCTGGAATTGTCGCGACATCAGCTCCAATTTTTGCTGATTCAGTGACGTGGATAGGATTTCTAATTGACGCGACAAGAATTTCAGTCTCAAATTCTGGATAATTATCATAAATCATCCTGATATCAGAAATTAATTCCAGACCATTGAAAGATATGTCATCTAACCTTCCTACAAAAGGCGAAACATAACTGGCTCCAGCCTTAGCTGCCAATATCGCCTGAGCAGTAGAAAAGCAAAGAGTAACATTGGTTGCTATACCCTCATTAGAAAAATATTTACAAGCTTTTAACCCTTCCATAGTTAATGGTAATTTGATGCAAATATTATTAGCAATTTTAGCTAATTTCAACCCTTCCTTAATCATATTTTCAGAGTCGGTTGCCATCACTTCGGCGCTTACTGGGCCATCAGTGATTTTAGTAATTTCTTTTAATATTTCAAAAAAATTACCACCCTCCTTAGCAATTAATGACGGATTTGTTGTCACTCCATCAAGCAAGCCAGAACTTGATAATTCTTTAATTTCTTCTATATTTGCTGTATCTATAAAAAATTTCATCTTATAATATTAATTCATTGTTATTAAAAAAAGATTTAAATAAATCTCCTATCTGGTTGTGCCAACTAACGAAACCAAATGATTAAAAGCACTTTCTACATATTGTCATTTTTGATTATTTTTGTCAATAATCTATATGCCTCAAAAGATATTAAAATAATTGCCAAAGTTAATAATCAAATTATTACCAATATTGATATCAATGAACATTACAAACTAACCAAATTTTTGTCTAAAATTGATATTGAGTCTAAATCGCAAAAAAAGATTATTTTCAACAAATTATTACAACAAATTATTGAAGAAAAATTACGGCTTACTGATATCAAAAAACAAAATATCACTACAAATACAGAAATAGAAAGTGAAATTAATCAAATCATTACCAATTATCATGGGGACTTAGTGACGTTAAAAAAAAGGATGAAGGATATGAATATTTCCTATAAAAATTATCGAGATCAAATTAAAACTAAAATTCTTTTTAGTAAGGTGGTGCAAAAAAATATCTCCCCCGCAATTAAGGCGACAAACTCAGATATTAACGAAATTTTAGAAATTAATAATATAAAAAATACCATCAAATCCTTTAAAATCTTAGAAATTTACATAGCTAAGAGTGATAATTCTCAAAAAATAGCTAAAATATTATTTTCAGAACTTAAGGATAACTCCAATTTTAAAAAATTATCTAAAGAATTTTCTAATTTATATGATCATGTATCTGCAGAAGATGCTACTTGGATTAAGGAGGGGGAGTTGAACCCTAAACTATATCAATCAATTTCAAATTTAGATATAGGGCAAATATCTAATCCAACCGAAATAAATGAATCCTATTATATTTTTAAAATTATTGACAAAAAAGATATTCCCAATGTCAATATTAACAATTTAAGACAAATTGAAGATATGATATTTAAAAAAAAATTATCAATATCGATCAAATCATACATGTCTGACTTAAGAAAAAACAGCAATATCGTTATATTTTAATCTTATACATTGAAAATAAAAGATTTAAAAAAAAATAAAAGATTTAATAGGAGGATTTTAATCCTCGGGATATTCAAACTGACATTGTTTAGCAGTATAGTAAGTCGCCTAGCGTATTTACAAATATTTAAAAACGAAGAATATTCCATAAGATCCGATAAAAACAGAATTAAACCTGCTATACAGCCATCTCCAAGGGGTGATATCTATGACAGAAATAATCAGCCACTAACGATCAACAACAAAAAATATAAATTAATATTCTATCCTAGAAGTAAAGATAGGACTAAGAAAGTGATGGCAAAAATTATTGATATTTTACAATTACACAAAGAAACAATTGATATTATTTTCAAAAAAATTAAAAAAAATCGCTCCTATCTGGGATCTATCACTTTAATTGAAAACATCAAATGGGATGATTTATCTCGATTAGAGGTTAATAAGTATAAATTAGAAGATACGGCGATAGAGGCTGGAATCAATCGTAATTATCTTTTTCCATATCAAAATGCTCATATTACTGGATACGTCTCTTCTCCGCTAAAAAAAGATATTTCAGATCAAAATAAAAAAATTTACAATCATCCTGATTTTAAAATTGGTGCCAGAGGTATAGAGAAAAAATTTGACGATACTTTGCGGGGAAAATATGGAGTAAAGTATGTCGAAATAAACGCTTACGGAATTCCTATACGGACTTTACGACATAATAAAGCCTCCAAAGGCCAAGACATCTCCTTAAGTATCGATAATGAACTGCAAGAAAAATCATATGACATATTAAAAGATAAAAAGTCTTCACTAATATTGATGGATGTAAATAATGGAGAGATATTATCCTATATATCAACCCCATCATTTGATCCTAATTTACTATCTACAGGAATCTCAAATGAGGAGTGGGATAAATTAACAAACAATCCAGATAAGCCATTAAATAATAGACCGATTGCAGCTCTCTATCCGCCAGCATCAACTTTTAAATTAATGGTTGCTATTGCTGCCATTGAGGATGACTTTAACAGTAAGGAGAAAATAAAATGTAACGGCTCTTTTAGGGTTGGTAATAGAGTATTCCATTGTTGGCAAGAAAAAGGTCACGGCAGGCTAGACCTAGAAGGAGCGATAAAACATTCATGCAATATTTATTTTTATAAAATAGTTCAAGATATTGGATTTAACAAAATTGCCAACATTGCTCGTAAATTTGGATACGGAGAAAGATTTGATTTAGATATTGGCACCTCATACGAGGGAACTGTACCAACTCCTGAGTGGAAAATGAAAAAATACAATAAAAAATGGGTTGGAGGCGACGACATTAACGCCGTAATCGGCCAAGGATACGTATTGTCAAGCCCCCTACAAATTGCAGTTGCAACAGCAAGAATAGCAAATAATGGTAAAAGAGTAATTCCTACCATAATTAAGAATGATAACATTGTTCAGTCTAATTTAGAATTACCCGAATTTACCATAGCCAATGAAAAAACGATACAATTCTTAAAAAACTCAATGTCAAAAGTTGTTAATGAAAAGGGGGGAACGGCATATTATAGAAGAATTAGAGAAAAGAAATTTCAAATGGCTGGCAAAACTGGAACAGCCCAATCCGTCTCCACTTCTACAGACGGTAAAAGCGCAAGAAAAGATCATGCAATTTTTACCGCCTTCGCGCCAATATCTAAACCAAAATTTGCCGTGTCTGTTATAATTGAAAATATTGGCTTTGGCTCAACATATGCAGCGCCAGTAGCAAGAGACATATTGCTAGCAGCACAAAAAAAATATTTATAATACCAATTATCAAATTTAACAAAAAGATTTCTAATTTCTTAAGGAAGAGATAGAAAGAAAGTATTGCAGTTAAATTTGATAATTAGAGACTAGAACTTAACATTTCCATGCAACTAATATAATTTTTATTCTTCTTATTTTTGGTCAAAAAATTATCATAAAATTTAGTTAAATATATTACGATATTAAGCATAAATTTAATAATAAATTTCTGACCCAAACTAATTTACCTAAATGCTGCATTATATATAAACTTTGCTATTATACCATTTTCCATACATAATACTAGATAAGTAACGACGTGATTTAGTTTTATCCTTTAAGCTTCTAATTACCAAAAAGCCTCGCACCTTATTAGCATAAGGCAGTCATTTTTTAACAATTTTAATCTTAAAATATTCTAGCCATTTTTATTCTCAACAATCATCTCTTTAATTGAGCCAATTGCCTTGGCGGGATTTAGACCTTTAGGGCAGGTACTGGTGCAATTCATAATTGTATGACAGCGATATAATTTGAATGGATCCTCAAGATCTTCCAGCCTTTTAGAAGATGCTTCATCACGAGAATCAGCCAAGAAGCGATAAGATTGTAGTAAAGTTGCAGGACCCAAATATTCATCACCATTCCACCAATAGCTAGGGCAAGAAGTAGAGCAGCATGCACATAAAATACACTCATAAAGTCCATCTAGCTTTTTACGTTCTTCTGGTGATTGCAGCCTCTCTTGTAATTTATTTTCTGGCTCAGGAGCTTGTAGCCAAGGTTCAACCGACTTGTATTGATCATAAAAATGTGTTAAGTCAGGAACTAAATCCTTAATAACGGGCATATGAGGTAACGGAAAAATTTTAATAGTTTCTTTACAGTCAGAAATAGGCTTAATACAAGCAAGAGTGTTGGTGCCATCAACATTCATAGAGCAAGAACCGCAAATACCTTCGCGACAAGATCTTCTAAAAGCGACCGAACTATCTTGTTCAGATTTAATTTTAATTAAAATATCAAGAACCATTGGTCCACACTTAGTAAGATCAACTTCAAACTCATCAATGTAGGGGTTATTGTCATCTTCTGGGTTATAACGATAAATCTGAACCATTTTCATATTGTCAGATTTTGTTTCTGACTCAAATTTTGTACCAGATGTTTTGTCAATTTTTGAATTTTGTGGAAGCGTAAATTGTACCATATTCTGTAAAATAGTTGTTTATTTTCTATAATAATTTTAGTCTTTGAAATATCTTAAATACGTCTAAATTAAAGATAAATTTTGACACTAGAGTAATAATGGATTATCAATAATTTTTTCAACTTGTCAATATTTTTTAAGAAAAATAAGGTTTTGTTATGCAATCAAGTCTAAAGCAATATTGTACCTAATAGCATTTAAACTTTATAATTGAGCATTTAGGTTAAAATATTTTAGGAGAAAAATTATTATTAAATCTACACTTAATATCGAGATGTATTTAGCTAAGTTTTGTGATGCTTTTTTTCTTAAAAGACGGATCCTGACATTACACTATCCTAAACACCAAAGATCTCCGCCCTGATTGACCAAGAGGAGTGGCAGAAACGATTATTCCTGTAATCATTAGTGTGCTAAATAACGATCATCATATAATCAAATGTTAAGTAATCATAGGTTACAAACCCTTAAAAAATATCCAAAAGAAGAAATAAAGTTGGTTGAATATATTAATTCGGGAATATAACTTCCTAATCAGAAATTCTAATACCATTACTATGGTAAGAATATAGCGTTAATGACAATTCCAGAAAACTTTGTAGGATTTGAAGTGCTCCTTTCGTGGTAAACATAGAATGGTATTTTGCCTTGTATAGGCGTTCCATCTTGAAATCCTTCACGATATAATTCTCCATCCATAAAAAATTGCCTTACAAAATATCTGGAATTATTTTTGTCATATCCTAATTGAATTTTCGACCCTTCTGATTCAAATCTACTTATAATATGTGCTTGATATAAAAGGCTGTTATGTGAATTAAATCCTGGATAATAATGAGCGTAATGGACAAACCTTATCTGATTATATTGAGAGCTATTTTGACCAGATGATAGTAAGTCAGTATTACTATAGTTAAAATTAAATTGAAGCAAATAATGAGCAGCGCTGGGGTGAGAGATGTTGAATTCTATATTCCAATCCTCAGTTACATCAATATTTAGAGCTTCATTTTTTATGCCCCAAACATTATAAGAATTACCTACCATAATAAAGGATTTATTAGATTGTGAAGAGGGTGTGTGATGAAACATAAGATTAGTAGCAACTTCCAAGCCCACTTCTTCACAACCAGTTCCCTCGGTAACCGTAATATTACCAGTCCCTGTATGAAAATAATATCCGGCATCAATTGCTGAAACATATCCATCTGCACAAGGTAATCCTAGTATATTACTAGCATCATAATAGATTGAATTATAATTAACTGAGGATAGGTCAGAAGCTAGATTAGTGATAATTGGGAAATCTGCCGAATAATCCCTAGTATCACAAGCACCTTCTGTTTGAACGATGAATGCTCCATCTAAGCTTTCAAACCAATATTTTGGTGTAGTTGCTCCATCTTGATATCCGATTAGACAAGTGAAGCTTGATTTACTTCCTGAATTGATACTGCTATTGTAAGTTATGGTGCCGGAATAATCTACGTTAGATGGAATTGGGTCACTACCGGCGGAGCCGAATGTTAATATGGCAT
>JBLHPX010000047.1:0-6462 GCA_047624545.1 Ulvibacter sp. | reverse complement strand
AAGGAAATTGGTACTATGCCTCGTCTCTTTTGTTGCTTGCTACGGTTTTAGACGCTATTGATGGTCATTTGGCAAGGTTTTTAAACTCTACTAGTGACTTTGGTGCTGAATTAGACTCTTTAGCTGATTTTGTTAATTTTGGCGTGGTTCCAGCCTTTATTATCTACAATTGGATTAATAAATTTGTTGATATCAAAGGCTTTGATTTGGCAATGGTTTTAATTTATACTATCTCCATGGCTATTAGACTTGCTAGGTTTAATATCACCAATAAGGATGAGGATAAGCATCCAATTTTGGATAAGTATTTTTTTCAAGGAATTCCTTCTCCTGTTGCAGCTGCAATGATGATGATGCCTTTAATATTAACTTTTGAGTATGGTGAAGGTTACTTTTTTAATGACCCTAGAATAATAATTTCCTATTCTTGTATTGTAGCAATTTGTGCTGCCAGCACTATTCCAACCATTTCAATTAAACATATTCCCGTTAGAAATGAGTATAAGCATTTAACTTTATTAATTTTAGGGTTAATTATCGTAGGCTTAATTACGGAGCCTTGGATCACCTTATCAATCATTTGCTTTATTTATATTGTTTCGATTTTCTTTACAATTGTGGCGTATTTTAGAATTACAAGATCTTAACTATATTAAATTAGGAAATGTTTAAGTTGTTTTTTCGCAGTTCCTTAGGAAAAATTTTATTAAAATGAAAAAAATTATAATTATTAATGGTCCAAACTTAAATCTTTTATCACTTCGTAATAAAGATATTTATGGCGATAGTTCTTTAAAAGATATTGAAAATAAATGTCAAAAAATTGCTAAAGATAATAATTTAGAGGTAAGTTTTGAGCAAAAAAACTCAGAAGGCGATATTATTGACTTAATTCAAAATGCTATTGATAAATTTGACGCAATTATCATCAATGCTGCTGCTTATACACATACTTCAGTGGCGATTCGTGATGCTTTAGAAATTTTTGATGGTAAAAAAATTGAACTACATCTTTCGAACACTTATAAAAGAGAAAAATTTCGTCATAAATCTTTAATATCTGACGTTTCTGATGGTATTATTGTTGGTTTTGGCCCAAAGGGATATGAATTGGCGTTATTGTCTTTATTATAAGTTTTATTATATACTTTTAATTGTAATTCTTATCTGTAAATATTAGTAATTGTCGTAATAGTGAATCTAAATAAATTTCCTTGAAAAAAAGAATGAAATAATATTTCATTGCAATTTATAAAATTTATCAAAAACTTTAATAATCTGATACTTAAATCAAACTCTATGGTGAAATTAAATAAAGAAGACTCTCTTAAGTTGTACAAGGAAATGCTCCTTATCAGAAGGTTCGAAGAAAAGGCTGGTCAGCTTTATGGTATGGGTTTAATTGCTGGCTTTTGTCATCTTTACATTGGTCAGGAAGCTATATCTACTGGTATGCACTACAATATGCAAGATGGCGATAAAGTCATCACAACCTACCGTGACCATGGTCACATGATATCCCTTAAGTCTGATCCAAAAAGAATTATGGCAGAATTAATGGGAAGAATAGATGGCTGCTCTAAAGGTCGAGGAGGGTCTATGCATTTATTTGATACTGAAAAACATTTTTATGGTGGTCATGGAATAGTGGGGGCATCGGTTCCTATTGGGGCTGGACTTGCCTTCGCTGACAAATATAAGGAAACAAATAATGTCACTTTTTGTTATTTTGGAGATGGTGCAGCTCATCAAGGTCAGGTTTACGAGACTTTTAATATGGCAAAATTATGGAATTTACCTATTTTATTTATCATTGAAAACAACAAATATGCTATGGGAACTTCTCAGAATAGATCTTCGTCAATAGATGATCTTTCTAAAAGAGGGTTAGGATTTAATATTCCAGGTGTAAAAATAGATGGCATGAATATTTTGACTGTCATAGAGGAGGGAAAGAAGGCTGTTGATTATGTCCGATCTGGTAAGGGTCCAATTTTAGTTGAGATGGATACTTATCGTTATCGTGGTCATTCCATGTCAGATCCAGCAACTTACAGAAGTAAAGATGAGCTTAATGATAAAAAACAAAATCAAGATCCAATTATTTCATTTAAAAATCATATTTTAGATAATAAAACTGTTTCTGAGGTTGAGATTAAATCTATTAATCAGGAAATTAAATCTAAAATTGCAGAAATAGTTGAGTTTGCTAAAAATAGTCCAGAACCAGCAGAGGAGGATATTTTTGACCATATTTACCAATAGAGACAATAAATATTATGACAATTAAAAAACTTACAGTTAGAAAGGCGCTTTGTGAGGCAATGAGTGAAGAGATGAGGAGCGATGATAAAATTTTTATCATGGGTGAAGAGGTCGCAGAATATAATGGGGCGTATAAGGTTACTCAAGGAATGCTTGATGAATTTGGATCAAAAAGAGTAATTGATACCCCGATTACTGAACATGGTTTTACTGGCCTAGCTGTTGGTGCGGCTTTTTCTGGCTTGAGGCCAATCGTAGAATTCATGACTTTCAATTTCGCTATGCAAGCCATTGATCAAATCATTAATTCTGCTGCCAAAACTCATTACATGTCAGGTGGGCAAGTTAAATGTCCGATTGTTTTTCGTGGTCCAAATGGTGCGGCATCTAGGGTGGGAGCGCAACATTCGCAATGTTATGCTGCTTGGTATGCTGCAATCCCTGGTTTAAAAGTTATTTCTCCTTACAGTCCCGCTGATTGCAAGGGTCTGTTGAAAGCTGCAATTCGTGACCCAAATCCAGTAATTTTTTTAGAAAATGAAATTACTTACGGTATGGAGTTTGAAGAATATTATGACGATGATCATATAGTTGAGATTGGGAAGGCTGCTATTAAAAAATCTGGATCAGATATCACAATAATAGCGTTTTCTTTAATGGTTGGTTACGCCCTTGAGGCAGCTGAAGAGTTGCAGCAGCAAGGAATTTCTGTTGAAGTAATTGATCTTAGGACTATTCGCCCACTAGATAAGGCAACTATCATTGAGTCAGTTAAAAAAACTAATCGCTGTTTAATTGCCGAGGAAGGTTTTCCATTCGCATCGATAGGCAGTGAAATTTCTGCAATGCTCGTTGAGGAAGCTTTTGATTATCTTGACGCTCCAATTGGTCGCTTAGCATCAATTGACTGCCCCTTGCCTTATGCAGAAAATCTAGAAAGACTCGCATTACCAAAAAAAGAAAATATAATCGAAAAAGCAAAGGAAATTTGCATTGGTATAAATAATTAATGAAGAATGAAAGAATATTTATCATCAAAAATTCATAATATCACAGTTACAGATGCCAATCTTGAATATGAAGGTAGTATCGAAATTGACGAGGATTTAATGGAAAGATCAAGCTTAGAAGAGTATCAAAAAGTATTGGTTGTTAGTATAACTTCTGGCGCAAGATTTGAAACATATGTGATAAGGGGTAAAAAATTCTCAAAAACAATTGCAATTCACGGTGCCGCCGCTCACTTAGTTAAAAAAGGAGAAAGAATCATCATAATGTCATTTGAATTTTTAGACAAAGCAAAAGAACCAACTATAATTTTTGGAAATGACTGATATCACAAAATTAGACCTATTTGACACCATAGATGGTCTTAGAAGTAAAAGATTTTCTGCTGTGGAATTAACAAAATCCTACATTAAAGCAATCGAAGATAATGCACATTTAAATAGCTTCATCACGACAACCTTTGATTTAGCAATTGAATCTGCTAAGGAGTCTGATAAAAAATTATCTAAAAATGAGGCTAAAATTTTAGAGGGTATTCCTCTTGCCATTAAGGATTTATTTTGCACTAATGGCGTAAGAACAACTTCTGCATCTAAGATGCTTGAGAATTTTATTCCAGCATATGAGTCAACAGTTACTCAAAAATTATGGGACGAAGGGGCTTTAATGCTTGGTAAGGTTAGTATGGATGAGTTTGCTATGGGTTCAGCAAATATTACTAGCTATTTTGGTAATGTCATAAGCCCTTACAAAAAAAATGGAGAAGATCTAGTCGCCGGCGGTTCATCTGGTGGCTCCGCCGCGGCAGTTGCTGCTAATTTATGCGTTGCAGCAACCGGTAGTGATACCGGGGGATCAATTCGTCAGCCAGCATCTTTTAACAACATTGTTGGTGTTAAGCCAACCTACGGTAGATGCTCTCGTTATGGTATGGTAGCTTTTGCTAGCTCTCTTGATCAGGCTGGATTTTTAACTAAAACTGTAAAAGATAGCGCTTTACTTCTAAAAATAATTTGTGGCTATGATGACAAAGACTCAACCTCTATAAAAAAATTAGTTCCCAACTTTGATAAACTAATTAATAGCGATATAAAAGGTAAAAAAATTGGCATTCCAAAAGAATATTTACTTGATGACATTAATGAGGATGTTCATAAATTATGGCAAGATGGCATTAAGGCTTTGAAAGGGGGTGGAGCTGAAATTATTGATATTAGCTTACCTCATACTAAATACGCATCGGCAACTTATTATATTATTGCGTCAGCTGAAGCTTCTTCCAACCTTTCTCGCTATGATGGTGTCAGATATGGCTACAGAACTCCTAAGGAGTGCTCATCATTAGATGAATTTTATGAAACTACTAGATCGGAAGGGTTTGGTTATGAAGTAAAAAAAAGAATTTTAACAGGAACCTATGTTTTGTCAGCTGGTTATTATGACGCTTATTATAAAAAATCTTGTAAGGTTAGAAATTTGATTTTACAGGATTTTAAAAATGCTTTTAAAGGAGTTGATGCAATTTTAACGCCAACCGCTCCAACCTCCGCCTTTACCATAAAATCTGTCAAAGAAAACAAGCAAGATCCAACAAAAATGTATCTCAATGATATATTTACTATCCCAGCTTCTCTTGCTGGTATGCCAGCCATATCTATACCATTTGGCTTCGATAGGGATAATTTACCTCTTGGTTTGCAGATAATTACTGATCATTTTGATGAAGAAAATATGTTTAACATAGGTAGTTACTTGGAAGGAGTTAAGAATAATGTAGCTTAACTCCTCCTATGCGAGAGTCAAAGTAGTTTCGTTACTTTGGTGGGGGTTGTGAAACTTGACAGTTAACGCATCTATACAAGGTGTAATTGGTATTGGCGCTTGAATTTTACTTGATTAAGACTAGAATTAGTAAGGTAAGGTAAGGTAAGGTAAGAATATTGTGATATATTTCTTATTCTAAGGTGGGAGTTGGCATAATTATAAAAACTTTAAATCATGAGTCTTCTGAAGAAGTTACTTCTAGTTTCGATCCTTCTATTTTCTTACTTAACGTTAGCTGGTGATTGCTTTAAATTTACTAATGCTTATGAAATATCTTTTTCTGGTAATGGTAATAATAATTGCACTTCAAATGAAGGTTTAAGCGTCTATTCTCACAAACGAATTAATCAGTCAAAATTTCTAGAACCAAATGGCAAAGGATATACCATATCATTAACCTTTGATAGGGATAATTACACTATATCTGGCGGTAATGAAATAATCTTATTTGGCGTCTATTCTGATATTGCTGCACTAAACACCTCATTAGAGCTGGGAATAGATTCTGGAAATAATCTATTTGTTAATGTACCAGATGAAAAAATTAATGTAGCTATATTTGGTGATGATGATGCCACAAAACCTCATATCCTAATCCTGTCTTATAATAGTCAAAAAAAACAAATATCATTAACAATTGATGGTGTAGAAGTTATGGAGGGAGGTATTGAGCCTATATCAGATCCAATAAAAAGAATAATAATTGGCAGAAACTTTCAAGGTTCAATTGGGCCAATATTAGGATTTTCCAATAAATTAGATCAGATAGAAAGATTTTATGAATCAGATAGATTAGGCATAGTCTATAAAGTACCTGTCTCCCCCTTAAGACAAGTAGCTGGCATTAAAATGTTAAAAAGATTATGCACTTCATCTCAATTAAGAAGTGATAAGGGTATTAATGAGTGCGTCTCATCAGATCAAGCGTTTTCCACTATTCCACTGGATGAAGGAGTGAATATTCCTGCAGGTTCAAGCGTAGCAACAGCAGGAACCTTTAACCTCGAATGTGATGCAGGATATATTTCCTCATTAGACCCAAATCCGCCAACCTATACCGTAGATGCTGATGAAATTGTTACCGCTACTACAGGAACTTGCATCATAACCCAATGTAGTGTCAGTAATATACCAGATGGCTTACTAGTAAATATCACCTCTACAATAGATTATGGTAACAACCAAAGCTTTACCTGCGATGCAGATTATATCGGATCAACAATATTAAATTGCACAGGAGACCAGATTGATATGTCTGGTAACACAGATTGTTCTGATGTTAGTACGACAGCTGCAATTGAAGACTATATTAATACATTAATAGCAGCGTCAACACCAATAGACAATCCAGTAAGACAGGCAGTT
>JBLHPX010000046.1:0-6524 GCA_047624545.1 Ulvibacter sp. | reverse complement strand
CAAATTATTTAAAAGAGACATCGATCATTTCTGTAACCGAGCAGAAGTAATGTTTTGATAGTCAAGGGGTTACTTATTCTTCTAACGTGATCTTTAGAGAATTTTCAAAGCCATATTCATGAGAAAATTCTTTACTAAAATCTTTTTTAAGATCTTCTGTTAACAACAAGATATCGTTCATTAAGTTAGTAAACTTTTGATATGGATCAATATTTTTAGAATTTTTGATTTTATTTTCCATTTTTTTACAAATTTCTAAAATAAGTTATTGTTAATAAATCTAGCATATTTTATATTAGATCAATAAATAATATCTTATTTTAAGTTATTAACACTATAAGCGCAACTATATAATTATAATTATAATTATTCTATAAGTCAACAATATAAGTGATGTCATATCAGGTCTTAGCAAGGAAATACAGGCCCAATACTCTTTTAGAGTTGGTGGGGCAAGATGTATTAGTTACAACTCTATTATCATCAATTAAGCAAAATAAAATAGCTCACGCTTTTATTTTAAGCGGCATTCGTGGCGTCGGCAAAACGACAACTGCCAGAATTATCGCTAAAGCACTTAATTGCGTTGGTGAGGATGGTAAATTGCAGGACGCATCAGATCCTTGCGGAAAATGTCATGCTTGCGTCTCCATTGCCAATTCTACTTTTCCAGATGTAATAGAGATGGATGCCGCATCAAAAACTGGGGTTGACGACATAAGGGAGATAGTTGACAACATATCATATGCAACCTCTATTGGTCGCTATAAAGTATATATCATTGATGAGGTGCACATGCTTAGTAATAATGCTTTTAATGCACTATTAAAGACTCTGGAAGAGCCTCCCGCTCATGTTAAATTTATTTTTGCCACGACAGAGATTAAAAAAATTCCAATTACTATTATATCTCGCTGTCAAAGATTTGACCTCAAGAGGCTTTCTAGTCCAGACATTGCCAACCATCTTAAAAATATATTGCAAAAAGAATCATTTGAGGCTGAAGATGAGGCAATAAATTTAATAGCAAACTTGTCTGGAGGGTCAATGCGAGACTCACTTTCTCTTCTAGATCAAGCCTTATCATACAATAATTATCAAAAACTACTAACTTCTGATAAGCTTGAGGAAATGATTGGTTTGGTAGATAAGTCCCAAATTGTTGATTTTATTAAAAGTATCTTGGCGGGAGAAGTGGAGGAAGTCATAAATATGTTTAATGATTTTTATGACAAATCTATTGATATAACTTCTCTTGCTAATGATTTATTGGAGATAGTTCATGACATGACCTTGGTCAAAACAATTGATAATTATAAGATAGTGAACATATCAGATGATTGTTATAAAAAAATACAAGACATTACGGACACCATCTCAGTAGCCTCTCTTGCTAGAATTTGGCAGATGCTTTTGAAAGGGGTAGATGAGTTAAAAAATTCACCAAATTACAAAATGTCCTTCGAAATGATTCTTATTAGAATTTGCTATATGTCTAATGTAGCAAATTTTGAACAAATACTTGTTGATAATAATAAAAATATTACTCAAAATAGGAGTGCAGAATCTGTTTTAACGGGGGAAGCCTTAAGAAACTTCCCAGAATCAAAAATTATAAATCAAAATGACTGACAAAAAGGCAAAAATTCTTTGCGTAGAGGATGAGATTGATATTAGAGAAAATATAGTTGAGATCTTGCAAGATGAAGATTTTGAGGTAGTGTCAGCAGCAGATGGGGCGGAAGCATTCGAAATTTTAAAAAATAATAAAGATATAGAATTGGTAGTATCTGATATCATGATGCCAAATTTAAGTGGCTTGGAATTATTGGAAAAAGTTAGAAACAGTAAATTTGACCATTGCAATGTGCCTTTTATCTTACTAACCGCCGTTTCAGCAAAGCATGACGTAATTAAGGGTATTAAAATGGGTGCGAATGATTACATTATCAAGCCAATCGATTTTGATATTTTAATTGCCAAAATTAGTGAAAAAATATCCCACTCCACGAAGATTCAGAGTCGATTTAGCAATAAAATTAAGAACATTACAGATCAAATATCAAATATCTTGCCAAATAATATGATTGATAATGTTAAAATTATCAATCATCTTTCAGAAGTGTTAAGAACCGAGCCTTATGGGCCATTTTCTCATCCAAAATATATAACGGATATTAACAGAATACACGCTGCATCTTTAAAGCTCACAGCTTTAATTAATAATTACCTAGAGGGTGATCATGTAGCTAATTCTATAGATAATAATGCATCTATATGTGACCCGGTGAAGCTATTAAACGATATTATTTCTGGTTTAAACCCAAAATTAAGGGAATATATTTATGTAGATTTAGAAAATACTAATAAAATTCCTAAAGTTAAAATAGACTCTAGCTTAATAGTAGAATCTATTAAAAAAACTTTATCTGTATTGCTAAAGGCTCATTTATCAAATATTGATATAAGCATTATTCATGATCACTTAGATAGGGTTGTATTTGTATTTACTATAAGAGACCACCTAGAGAAAGACGACATTACTAAAATAATAGAAAGTAGAGGTCTCGATCGCAAATTACGTGAAGAAGATTATGATTTTGACATCATATTTAATGGTGGCGAACTTTCTGCATTAATTTTTATACCAACATTTAGGGTTGTAGAGTAATAGCAAAATTTACCTATAGTGCTACATTTATATAAATTAATTTTTGATAACAATCATTATATCTCGTTAAAGCCTTTTATATCATTTGCTATTAAAGTCATTTTTCTTCTTTTTCTTCTTTTTGCTATTTCTGCATCTTATTTTATCTTATTAATCAGTGTTGAACAAAAATCCTTCCCCTTCCTAGTAAATAAAGTAGAATCGAAGATTAGAAACTATATTGATAAGGATGACAATATTATCATAGAAAATATTAGGGTTGAGCAGGATAGTTTTAATATTGTCGCATATATTGACAATGTTAAGTTTAATCATTCTAAGCTATTTCTTGAAGTAGGTGAGGCAAAAGTTTCATTTTCTATTTTTGACTTAATATTATTTCAAACCTCAATCAAAAACCTTGATATTGAGACTATAGACATAAAATATCATTCCTATTTACCAGGAAGGGTAAATGACGATAGGGACGCAACTAAACTACATGATATTTTACCTAACTTACTTGATTACGACATAGAGGAGGCAAATATAACCGCATTAAATGTAACTTTTTTAAAAAAGGATCAAAAGAATAGGGATTTTCAAATTGACGATATTAATCTGAGTATTAAGAATAATAAACTCAAACTATCATCTAAAATTAATTTCGAGGATTATAAAGTTAATCTTAAAAGCCAATGTTATCTTAAAAATAAAAATTCTATTTGCAACGTACTATCCTCCGAAATTAACCCTGAAATAATTTCTAAATTTTATCCTAAATTTTCTCAAATATCTAGCATAGAAACTAAAATATCGAGCAATCTTACCATTAAATCAAATAATAAGGAGGATGATATTTCTTTTATTCTTTACAGTGATAAGGGTGTAATAAATAATAAAAATATTTTTCAAGACAAAGTCACTTTTACCGACCTAACTCTTCATGGTGACTATAAATTTAATACAAAATCATTAAATGTTACAGATTTTTCTCTTAGTTTTATGAATGATATTGAGTTTCGTGGTAATATAGAAGTTGATAATATTTTAAAACCAAAATTCAATATAAATTTATTTTTAAATAATTTAACAAGAGAGGATGCGCCTAAATTATGGCCTGTAATAATTCCAAAAGATGAAAATATTAAAAAATTACTCCTCAGACATATAAAATCTTTTTACATAGATAATTCTAATATAGCAATGAAGTTTGACAAAGGAAGGCTTCTTGATATTGACGCTAAATTCAATTTTACAGACGCATCCATCCTCTATGATAGAAGATTTCCAGCGATATATGATGTATCTGGAAAAGCCTATTTTAACAAAAAGTCAATGAGAATAGATGTTGACAAGGGCAGCCTATTAAAGAGTAAAATTAAAAATGCCGAAATTATTATAAAAAACTTCCATAAAAAAAATACGCCCCTAGAAATTAGAGGAAAAATTATAGGAAGAGCTGAAGATGTAATAAAGCACGTTAACTACAAATCCTACTTTTCAAAAAATATAGGAAATTATATTAATGGATCTGCCGTCAGTTACTTTGATTTGCTAATACCAATTAAAAAAACATTACAGTTACGAGATATTTATTTACAAGTTTATTCAGCAATTAGGAATATTAACAATAGCTATATTGGTAAAAATTCTAATTTACGCGTAAACCTTACTAAAAATATAAATAATAATATATTTCGAACTCATGTTGATCTAACAAAATCTCAGATCGATTTTAAGCCACTATCCATATCTAAACAAAAAAATATTAACTCTACCCTGTCACTAAATATTAGTCCTGAAGGAAATTTACTAACATTTAGTGACTTAAAATTTAAATTACAAAACCAAAATTTACTAACTGGATTTTTATTAATCGACCTAGATAACAAAAATATTCAAAACATAAAACTAACCCACCCAGATTTTTCTTTATTATATGACTCAAGTCACCAAAAATCTTATCGTAAATTATCTTTAAAAGGTCAAGAACTTGATCTAAATAAATTAAAATCAATTTTGCAATCCGGACAAGGCGATAGTAAAAAATATAAAACTAATGACATAGAAATTATTTTAGATAAATTAATTTTGGCAAATAATGTAGAGTTGCACGATATTGATGTCAGTATTAAATGTCATGAATCGGTGTGTATTAACAGCTTTATTGAGGCAAAGAAGGGTGGCAAGGAGATTGTTAATATCGATTTTCATCCCTATCCAATAAAAAAAACAACAAGAATTAATGGCAAAATATCAGATATATCATCTATAATGAGTGGTGTTGATATTTATGACAAAATAACAGATGGAGACCTAATAATCAGAGCTAAAATTTTTACAAAGGATAATAATACTATTATATCTGGAGAAGCGTACAATAAGAGAGCATATAAAATATTGAAGGGTGAGATGGTCCAAAAAATATCAGAAGACGGATTCTTCTCTAGAATAAAGGATCAGTTAATCTTGCAAGATCAGATAAAATTTGAAAAACTGCACTCTGAATTTAACATTAAGAATAATATTTTAGAAATAGAAAAATTTATTATTAGCAATAATTATTTAGGCATTACTGCAAAGGGACATATCGGCATAAATAACAACAAGATAGATATAAAAGGTTTGGTTGTTCCGGGATATTTAATTAATAGGTTGTTTGGCATAGGAGACTTACCTATTATTAAATATATTTTTCCTATTTTGGTCGGAGAAGAGGGTGGCGGTATATTTGCCGGAAGATATCGGTTAGAAAAAAATCCAGATATTGATAATAAGCTTCGATTTAAATTAAATAAAAGCTCTATCTTTGCTCCCGGCGCAATTCGCAACTTCTTTGATTAATGCCAATTATCAAATTTAATTATATAAAATTTAGCAAAAATATTTAGCCCTTAAACTATCCGTACCACGATCTAACGACTTAAATTACCTTTCTTCTGCCGTTTTTAGAATAATATTTGCAAAGTATAATTGACTATTATACCAAATCCCATCTAAAATATTAGATAAGATAATAAAAAATTTAACTTTATCTTTTTTATTAAAATAGGCAAAAAAACTTGTAAAATATATTTATATTCCGGTCATTTTTTATCTATATTTTTCTCAAAAATCTTTTGTTAAATGATTAATTATGCAAAATCAGATACAATAAAAATGAAAACAGCAATAATAATTTTTCCAGGCTCAAACTGTGACAAGGATGGTTTAGATGGGCTTAATAAAATTAGTAACAATATACAACAAATTTGGCACAAAGAGACTAAATTAGATGATAATTTGGATCTAATTTTAATTCCTGGAGGCTTTTCTTACGGAGACCACTTAAGAAGTGGTGGTATTGCGGCCAACTCTAATATTATGCCCGAAATTATTCGCTTAGCAAATAAGGGAGTTAAGGTAATTGGTATTTGTAATGGCTTCCAGATTCTAACTGAAGCCGGATTATTAGATGGCGCTTTAATGAAGAATGTTGGGGCAAAGTTTATTTGTCAAAATACTTATTTATCTTGTCAAAATCAAAAAACCAACTTTACTAATAAAATTAATAAAATTATCCAGATTCCAATTGCACACATGGATGGTAACTATTACTGCTCTGATGATGTTTTAAAAAATCTTGAAGATAACAATCAAATTGCTTTTAAATATTGTAATAAAAATGGAGAGACTAAGAGTGAATTCAATCCTAACGGCTCGAAAGAAAATATTGCCGGTATTTTTAATAAAAATAAAAATATTTTAGGTATGATGCCTCATCCTGAAAGGGCAATAGATAAAGATACTAATGGCATTGATGGCATGCTATTATTCAATTCCTTATTAAATAAATAATGAACAACAAAACAAAATTTATTTTTATTACTGG
>JBLHPX010000045.1:0-6632 GCA_047624545.1 Ulvibacter sp. | reverse complement strand
ATGCGTTGGTATTATGATAGTGAATAAAAATAAAGAAATATTTATCGCCAAAAGAATATCAAGCATTGTAAGTCAATATTGGCAAATGCCACAAGGAGGCGTAGATTCAGGAGAGTCCGAGAAAAGCGCCATGTATCGTGAACTAGAAGAGGAGACGGGAATTAATAAAACAGATGTAAAATTATTAAACATATCCAAGGATTACTTCTACTACAATGTGCCAATAAAAATGATAGAGAAGGTCTGGAAAGGTAGATATATTGGTCAAAAACAAAGATGGTATCTCGTTGAATTTACTGGTACCGACAATTCTATTGACCTAGATCAATATAAGCCAGAATTCTCAGAATGGAAATGGCAACAAGATATAATGGAAATACCTAATTTAGTAATTGATTTTAAAAAGAATTTATATCAGGATTTAATAAAAGAATTTTCAAAATATATTAAGGAAGCATATGAGTAAGGTAAGTGACAATCTAAATCCTGTATTTTAAAAAATTTTATATCAGTACATAAATTTTTATTAGAGATTACTAAAAAATTAATTAAAATTAAATGACTAGAAAGAATATATTACTTATAGAAGGTGATGGCATAGGTCCAGAAGTTGTTGCTGAAGCCAAAAAAATCTTAGATTTTTTATCAGAGAACACGGATAAACAATTTGACATAGATTATGCTTTACTGGGTGGTATTGCTTACGATAAAACAGGAACACCATTTCCAGACGAAACTTTAGAGAAAGCAAAAAAGTCTGACGCAATATTACTTGGTGCAGTTGGCGGTCCAAAATGGGAAGAATTACCTTACAATGTTAGGCCAGAAAGAGGTCTTCTTGGAATTAGAAAAGAACTAGAATTATTTGCCAATTTACGTCCAGCAATTGTTTTTGATGCCCTAATTGACAGTTCATCTTTAAAATCTGAGATTGTTTCTGGCTTAGATATTATGATAGTTAGGGAGTTGACTGGAGGTATTTACTTTGGAGAACCTAGGGGTGTGATTACAGAAAGTGACGGAACAAAAACCGGATTTAATACGCTAAAATATAACTCAAAAGAAGTTGATAGAATTGCCAAAGTAGCGTTAGATTTGGCTCAAAAAAGAAATAAAAAACTCTGTTCAATTGACAAGGCTAATGTTTTAGAGTCAACCGAAATGTGGAGAGAGCAAGTGACACAAACTGCTAAAAATTATTCTGACATTGAGCTAACTCACATGTATGTCGACAATGCATCCATGCAGTTGGTACGGTATCCAAAACAATTTGACGTAATCGTTACAACCAATATGTTTGGTGATATTATTTCGGATACCGCATCAATGCTTACCGGATCACTTGGTATGCTACCTTCCGCCTCTCTTGGAGAAAAAAGAGGTAACAAGCAATACGCTCTTTACGAACCAGTTCATGGGTCGGCTCCAGATATAGCAGGACAAAATATTGCCAATCCAATTGCAACAATCTCAAGTCTATCGATGATGCTTCGCTACTCATTTGATTATCAAAAAGAAGCTGATTTAATTGACCATGCCATAAAGGACACTCTCAATCAAAATTATAGGACTAAAGATATTGCAAAAAAGGGTGAAAAAATAATATCAACTACCCAAATGGGAGAGCAGATTATTAGGTCAATAAAAGATAACATCTAAATGATACCAACCCCCATCCTTAATATCATATTTAGACAGGTCAACTTTAGTAAAAATTTTTATCTAACAAGTGCAATGTTAAAGATGAAGGCTGTTACGAACCTAAGTTCATTATTTTTTTATATACTTATTATTTTCTCGCTCGACTCAATATCTGCTACAGGAAACAAAAACCTTTGCACTGAATCAAGTGGAATATGGAGAGTATTTAACCATACCTGTTACGATAATTGTAGTAAAAAAATTGACAAAAATACTCCTTGTTATCAAATTTTAGAATATAATTGCGATTGCGGGGAGGATAAATGTTGGCAAAATAACAAATGTACCAAAATCAAAAATCTTAAGAACAAGAAATACAAAACATATAAAACGGAAATTACTACAACAAAACAGCCAAAAGCAATCGAACCCAAAGAGAATAATAAATTTTATAATTTTATAGATGATCTGTCTGGTAAGATAAGGGGGGATGAAGCTACTCAATGCGAAAATTACGGAGGAAAGATGATAGATTTTAGAAATGGTTGCGCCGACAATTGCAATGTAACACGAAGCTCAGTTTGTACGCAAGTAATTACCAGATCATGCGATTGCGGTCCCGGAAAATGCTGGGATAAAATAAAATGTATAAATCAATGATATTTGAAAATAATTCACAAATTATTGAGTTAATCTCCGATGCTGATATAGTAGTAAAATCAGTTATGGCGTTATTATTGTTAATGTCTCTTACTTCTTGGTCTATAATATTTTTTAAATTAATAAAATTTTCTATTTTAAAAATATTAATGTGGAAATTTATTCTGCTATTTGAATCTAAAAACTCATTGAACGACATATTAACCCTTGCTCAGGGAAATAATAAAAATCCTCTATCTAGAATAATTATTGCCAGCATAAAAGAGTGGCAACTAAGTAAATCAAAAGACATGGAGCATAATGACAACAAGCTGGAATCCATTACGAACCGCATTAAGGGCGCCATAGAGATAGTTGAAAATAATATTGTTAAAAGCTTAGAATCTGGAACCAATATTTTAGCTATAATAGGTTCTAATGCTCCCTTCATAGGTCTTTTTGGTACGGTATGGGGAATTATGAATAGTTTTCAAAATATTGCAGACTCCGGTAATACTAGTCTAGCAATTGTTGCTCCAGGAATTGCTGAAGCTTTATTTGCTACGGCTATGGGACTATTTGTTGCAATTCCGGCTGTAATATTTTTTAATATTCTAAATAAAAGAATTGACCACTTCTCTACACAAATAGATAACTTTTCTATCTCCATTCTTAATAAAATTATTCGCAAAATAGAGTAGCAATTCAGTTGAATATTATTTATATAATTTATAAGATTAAAGAATAAATAATACCAATTCTTATCTTTAAGGAACTACGTAAGAATCACTACTTTTTTACACAGTTCCTGATAGTATAATTTGGACAAATGAGTTTTATTTAATAATAATAATTCCTGCCTATATCGGGGTTAAAAAAAATATTTTATTATGTCATTACTAGATGCACCTCCTGTTTACAAACCTTTTAAATATCCTTGGGCTTACGATGCTTGGCTGAAGCAGCAACAAATTCATTGGCTTCCTGAAGAAGTTCCTCTGGCTGACGATGTTCGTGATTGGAAGCATAATTTAACTATTTCTGAAAAAAATATTCTTACTCAGATTTTTAGATTTTTTACCCAAGCCGATATTGAGGTAAATAATTGCTACATGAAACATTATAGTCAGGTTTTTCAGCCAACTGAAGTTCAGATGATGCTTGCCTCCTTTTCAAATATGGAAACTATTCATATCGCTGCTTATTCTCATCTATTAGATACTATTGGTATGCCAGAAACTGAGTATTCTGCTTTCATGAAGTATAAAGAAATGAAGGACAAGTATGATTATATGCAAAAATTTGGCGTCAGCACTAATCAAGATATCGCTACAACATTAGCAGTATTTGGAGGATTTACTGAAGGTCTGCAATTATTTGCATCTTTTGCTATTTTACTTAGCTTTCAAAGATTTGGTAAAATGAGAGGAATGGGTCAAATCGTCACTTGGTCAGTAAGAGATGAGTCACTTCATACCGAATCTATTATTAAATTATTTCATACTTTCGTAAAGGAAAATCCAGAAGTTTGGAATGAGGAATTAAGAGGTAATCTTTATGAGGCATGCGCTACCATTGTTCATTATGAAGACGCCTTTATTGATTTATGTTTTGAAATGGGTGATATTGAAGGATTAACAGCGAGAGAGATTAAGAGATATATTAGATATATCGCGGATAGAAGGCTTTCACAATTAGGTTTAAAAGAGATCTACATGATCGATGACAACCCCCTTCCTTGGTTAGATGAAATTCTTAATGGTGTTGAGCATACCAACTTCTTTGAAAATAGAGTTACTGAATATTCTAAAGCCTCAACAACAGGTACTTGGGAAGATGTGTTCTCCGAAATAGACGAAAACAAAGTAAAAAAGCTAGATATAATTTAACTAAATAATTAAATGGTTAATACTTCTCTCAAAATTACTTTTCAATTAACAATATTTTTAACTGCATTATTTTTTCTATCCTTCTTGTTTGGATTTTTTTCAATTGAAGATATGATGTCTATTGCAAATATTAATCCAGAATCGAATGGTGGAAAAGCGGTTGATAATTTATTTTCTGAACTCAAAATAGTTACAAATAATTTATTCGGATTGATATTTAAAATAATATAGGATTCTATTTGTAAGCAGCAATAAAGATAAAGCATTTATTATTGCCGACCTTCAGATTGTGCTACACTAATAACAAACCCCTTCTTTGAAGTTGGTAATCTATATATTTATTTACCAAAACTTTCACGGTCCTTACTTAAGAAACACTCCTCAGATGACGCCTCTAAAACAGACAATCCTGGTGATTGTAAATTTTTTATTTCCTCCCTTGCTTGCTGCAATTGTTCTGACAATAATTTAACATGGTGATGACTCTCTATAAATTTACCAATTACTGAGGAAGTAGATAACCGAAAAGAGTCTTTGTAACTCTCTTCCTCTGCTTCTGGATTTAGTAAATGTATTTGATCTTTCAATTCTATATATAATTTATTTTCATTATCTGTATATGTATTTCGTGAAATTTGAACTATATTTATTAAGGCATCTCTTATGTCCCGCAAACCATCTGAGTGATATATAAACTTTATTTCGTGATCTATATCTGCATAATCATAATCATTATTTATCGCTGCATTCATTATAAATATAAGATTTACCAATCTCGTAGTGTCACCTTGCTCAACGTCTACACTTATCAGCTTTCTTGATAAAATATTTAGATAATCAGAAATATATGACTCTAAAGCTTCTTTTGAAGATACGCTCTGAGTCTCTGTTAAATTAGACGGCATTTTGTAATTAACTTGAATGTTGTTCAAAAATATGATATAATATTACAAACAGTTAAACCTTAAAACAACCGAAAATGCCAGCGCAAGAACTTAATGATATTATCCAAAAAATCAATGAAGGTCAGTTTCAAATAGTCGATGAAATAATAAATAATGCTACGTTAGATGATTCCGATATGATCGAGATTAAAAAAACTGCGATTAATACCTTAATGAGCTCTGCCTTTAGATATGTAGGGGAAGGAACTGACACACCTATATTTCATGGGGCTGTTAAATTTATAAAAACACTATATGGAGGAAATAGATCTCAAGAATTAGAGAATCATTTGCGTCAATTACAACATGCTGTCATTTTATCAGATACGGATGAAGTAGTTAAGTCATTTGTAAACCGAAGGGACGTAGTCTGCAGGATCATTGGCGAGATCACCGCCATTTCTTCGGCGGTAGAGTTAAAAAATATAGACGGACTTAATGTTAAAGTAGCTCAAGGTACTCAAGATCGTGTAGTCACAACCCTTAAAACTCTATCCGGAGAGAGAACCTCTAAAGAATATGTAGGTGAAGATAATGATGTGATAAAAAAATATTTACTTCCCATTGTAGAGATTGCATTAAACAGCCCATCTACAGAAATCCGAATAGATATTGAAAACAATCACGTTGGCAGAATAGGCGGTACCGTTGGAGCCTTAGGATCTTTTGATCCAACTGTTAATATTGTGTTCGCATCAAATGCTGCTGCATTACTTAATGATTCCAAGATGGTAAATGCTAGAGGATCATTGTTGCACGAGATGTGTCATTTGGTTGATCACTCCTTATCAGAACCAGAAGGTCCAACACAATATTTTTCCTCCAGTAACCAAAATTTTCGAGAAATTGTTCAGAATTTATATCTTAATAGTGACGAGACTGAGCTCCCAAAAATTATAAAAGATGGCTTAATAGGATCGTATACTAATGGCATGGTAGATGGTGCCGTAACAGACAACATGATTCATGAAACCCTCGTTCGCGGACTCCAACATATTGCCCACGACAAAAGTAAGGGCTTACAAGAGTTGAAATTAACAGCTTCCAAATTAGTAAAATTTTATGATGAGGTTTTTTTACAAAAATGTAATGATGCTATTAAGGCTATTGAAGACCCTAGGAATCACGCTCCCGAGTGCGATTCTGTACAGACAACCCCTCGCAGAGATGAAGAAAAAGTTAAGGATATCATTAATGGTAACAAAATCGCAATCCAAGGCGTTAAGGTAGATGACGCAGAAAAAAAGGCGTTAGATAAGGAGCAGCATCCATCTAGCTTAATACCCAAAGCGCGTCACAAACTTGTAAATCAAAAGGTCCCAAGAAAAACTGATGGGGTGATTGATGGTGATGGGGTTGACAAAGAAAGGGGGGCGTTAAATGAGGAGCAATCTCCATCTAACTTAATACCCAAACAAGCAATTTCGAAGGCAACTGACAGCTCCAATACTAAATTTGCACCCCCTGGAAGATAAGTATTAATCCGACATCATAATATCGAACATTTTTTCTTCATCTT